>JAKALC010000036.1 GCA_021813335.1 bacterium
TGCCGGGCTGCTGTCGGTCGATAGCGCGGCGCCCGGGGAGCCGCGCTACTACGCGCTCGAGCTTGCGGTGCCGGCGAACAGCCGCGAGCTCCAATTCTATGCCGCGGTGCCGAACGGGAAGCGCGATCTCTTCGAGAAGCAGCTCCTCGCGATATTTCCGGACGCGCACCTCGTGCCCCAGCCCTACGATTACAACATCTTCGCCCCCGCCGCCGCGTCGCTCGCCGCCACCGCGACGCTCGCGGAGAACCCGGCGCTTCCCCTGAAGGAGTACGGCGACTTCGATTACGACCCGCTGAACGCGATCGCGAACGCGTTCGCGAAGATCGAAGCGGCGGACGAGGGCGCGGCGCTCCAGCTCATCGTCGAGCCGCGCGGCGACCGGCACGTGGCGCACTACCGAAAGATCCTCCAGGCGCTCCGCAAGGGGGAGAAGCACGCGGCGGCATTCTCGACGCCCGAGACCGTGCTCGGCGAGATCGCCCGCGATTTCGGGAAGATGCTGTTCTCGACGAAGCCGAAAGACGAGCAGAAGGCGAAAGAGGCCGAGACCCGCTCCATCGAGGCGAACAAAGCGCATATCGAGCAGGTGGAGAAGAAGATCGCCGCGCCCATCGTCGGGGTCACGCTTCGCCTCGCCGTATCGTCGAAAGACCCCGTTCGGGCGGAAGCGGTGCTCGGCGAGCTCGAAGCGGCGTTCAACCAGTTCGCGAATACCCAGGGGAACCGCCTCACGTTCGTCCGCCCCGACGCGCGCCGCGCGCAGAGCGTCTTCGAGGACTTCTCATTCCGTCTTCCGGCCGCCCTCGCGCTCCCGCTGTCGCTGCGCGAACTCACGACGCTCTACCACTTCCCGCCGTCGGGGATGGCGTCCGCGCCGCACCTCAAACAGGCGCGCTTCACGCACGCGCCGGCGCCGCTCTCCCTGCCGCAGGCGGGCGCTCTCCTCGGCACGAATACGTACCGCGGCCAGGCGACGAAGATCCACCTCGCGCCCGAAGACCGCTTGCGGCACCTCTACGTCGTCGGTCAGACGGGAACCGGCAAGACCGCGCTCCTGAAGTCGCTCATCATCGACGACATCAAGAACGGCGAGGGATGTTGCTTCATCGATCCGCACGGCTCCGACATCATCGATGTCCTCGCCGCCGTGCCGCCTTCCCGCTACGGGGACGTCATCTACTTCGACCCGGCGGACCTCTCGCGCCCGTTCGGCCTCAATTTCCTCGAATACGACCACTCGCATCCGGAGCAAAAGACCTTCATCGTCAACGAGCTGCTCGCCATCTTCCGCCGCCTCTACGGCGACGTTCCGGAATCGATGGGCCCCGCGTTCGAGCAGTACTTCAGGAACGCCACCCTGCTCGTGATGGAAGACCCCGGAAGCGGCTCCACGATGCTCGACATCGCGCGCGTGCTCTCGAACGCGGAGTTCCGCGCGCAGAAGCTCGCGAAATGCGCGAATCCGGTGGTGAGCCAGTTCTGGACCGACATCGCGACGAAGGCGGGCGGGGAAGCGTCCCTCGAAAACATCGTGCCGTACATCACGAACAAGTTCGACGATTTCACCGCCAACGACTTCATCCGCCCCATCGTCGGCCAGCAGACCTCGTCGTTCAAATTCCGCGACGTCATCGACGGGAAGAAGATCCTGCTCATCAACCTCTCGAAGGGGCGCCTCGGCGAGCGCAACGCGAATCTCCTCGGGCTCATCCTCGTCGGCAAGCTTTTCATGGCGGCCTTGTCGCGCGCCGACAATCCGCGCGCGGCCCATCCGCCGTTCTACCTTTACATCGACGAGTTCCAGAACGTCACGACCGACTCCATTCCCGGCATTCTTTCCGAGGCGCGCAAGTACAAGCTCGCGCTCGCGGTGGCGCACCAGTTCCTCGCGCAGATCGAAGAGAAGACGCGGGGCGCCGTCTTCGGCAACGTGGGGAATATGGCGGTATTCCGCGTCGGCGAGGAGGACGCGGAATTCTTCGCGAAGCAGTTCGCGCCGATCTTCTCCGCGCTCGACTTCGTGAACATCGAGAACCGCAACGCATACGTGAAAATCCTCGCGAACGGCGTCCCGCAGAAGCCATTCGATCTGCGCACTCCCGACCTGCCCGCGGTGAATCACGCGCAGACGGACGACCTTATCCGCCTTTCCGCGCTCGCCTACGGCCGCGACCGTGCTACCGTGGAGACGGCGCTCCGCGAGCGCTATCTCGCGCGCTGACGTATGGCAAACCCCGGAGAACGTCCGCTTTCCCCCAAAGGCGAGGGATCCTCGGCGCAGGAGCCCGCGCCGTCCGCGCTCGGGCATGCGTTCAAAAAAGCTCTCGAGAAGAACGGCGACTGGAAGCCGAGAGAAGCCGGCTCACCGCCGGACGAGGAGGCGTTTCGCCGCCGGGAGGCCGAGGGAGGACGCTTGGGAAAGGAACCCGGAGGCAAACGGGCGCCCGGGGGGGCAGAAAAGGCAGGGTCCTCCTTTTCCGATGAACCATCCGGTGTAGAAAATTTCGGAAATATCGTCAGAGATACGATAGAAAACATCCCCCGCGTCAGCGCGCCGTCCGCGCCCGTTGCGCCTGCGGCGCCTGCGGCACCGACCCCGCCGGAACTCGCGGAAATTTTCCACGAAGTTCCGGCGGGGGTTGCGCAGAAGTATGCGGAAATAACCGATCCGCAAAGACGGGGACGATTCATTGAAAGATTGAAAATATCCCAGCAGGCGCAAGCGGAAAGGGAGAATGAAAAAAGAGATGAGAGAGCAAGGGAAAGAGAAAGGGAGAAGAGGGAAAGAAAGGAGTCGAGAATGAGGAGAGAGGGAGGAAAGGGGAAAAAAGAACGCAAAGGAAATGCGCCTGTGCGAAGTCCCGACGCTTTCCAAGCGTTGCGGATCGAGGACGTAGAGGCGAAGAGGGGAGCTCCTCTCGATGCGACCGTTTCTAATGCGCCGATCGGCGCCGGCGAAGCCGCGCCCCGGAAGGCAGCCGATCTCGATATCGGCGAAGCGGCGGAAGCAAAAACGCTCGAGAAAAAAGAGCAGGCGGCGATAGACGAGCGGGTTATAAAAGCGCGCCCCGGAACGGCCGCCTCGAGAGAAGATTTGCATGAGCTCTACACGAGACCCGTAGGCGAACGAGCGATCGAGCCGTCGCCCGCCGCCGCGCCCGCCGCGAAGGAAAATTTGTATGAGTCCTACACGAGACGCCAGCGGGAGAGGGAGCGTGAGGAAACGGAAGGTCCGGGAGGAATCGCGCCGGCCGAAGCGGGGATCGTCCCCAGTCCGGACGACGCGCTCGACCCCGAGCGCGCGTGGGCGATGCGCCGCGCGGGCGAGACGGAGCGGACGCCCGCCGAAGAGCGCGGCCGCCTGCGCGAGCTTGTCGGCAAGTTCGCCGCCGGACCGAAAGAAAAATTCGATTGGTGGAAGAGTTCGGAAGAAGGCCTCGTTCGGCGTTCGGCGGAACTGGATGCGCAGACGGAGAAGATGGGAGGAATCGAGAAAGGATTCCGTTGGCTTGGTGAGAAGTACAACAAACTCGGATGGAAAACGAAACTTGCCGTCGGTCTCGGCCTCGGTCTCGGATACGGCGCCGCGCTCGCTACCGTATCGCTCCCGGCCATCTTCGCGTGTATGGCGGGCCTCGCCGCCCAGCGCACCGCGGGTCTCGCGACTATGTATCTGAAGTACGAAAAGGACTCCCGCCTTCAGGGAAGCGCGCGACTGAAGGAACGGGCGATGCTGAACGCGATAGGGTACACCGCTTTTATGACAGCGGGCACGATGCTTGCGGTGAGGGAGATAGAGGAATGGGTCGGCACTATGCTCGGGCACGGGACGCCGACCGTGCCCGGCGCGCCGCACACGGCGACCGGACCGACGGTGCCGGCGCATGAAATCGCCGCACCCGTCCCGCCAGGTCCCGAGATGCCGCCCCTCACGATCCACGCCGCTCCCGGGCACGGCTACGAATATATGCTCAAAGAGATGTGGCACCAGCTGCAGGAGAAGCATCTCGACCCGAGCCAGTACGGCAAAGACAGCGATATACACAAACTTCTCACCGCAAACGACAAGAATATAAATGATATCGTCCACCAGATCGCGAGCGACCCCCAGCACGGGTTCTATCATCCGGACGGGACGAGCGTCGTCGTCCATCCGGACGACATCGTCGCGTTCAACGCGCACGGGCAGGTGATGCTTATGACGCCCGAGGGCGCGGCGAGCGTTCATGCGGCCGCCGGCGCGCATCTCACCTCGCCGTATCATCCGGAGGCGGCGGCCGTGCCCGCGGCGCCCGCGGAACACGCGGCGGCGGTCCCGCCGGGTACTCTGTCGCCGCCCTTCGAGCCGTACGGCGTGCCCGTGGAGCAGGCGCCAGCGCCGGCCGTCGAGGCGCACGTGACGCCGGTGACGCATCCGGATACGGGCGGATTCGTCCACGACGGCGGCGGGAACGTCGTCCACGACGGGGAGGGCAATCCGGTTCACGGGGGAAGCTATGAAGCGCCGGCGCGTTCCGCGTCCGAAGTTCGCCTGCCGCACGAAACCGTCACTACCGACCACATACAGTCGATCGATCTGACGCACGGCGCGAGCGCGGAAGTCATACAGAACCATTTCGGCCTCTCCATACCCACGGCCGAAGCGCACATTTACGCAAGTCCGGAGGGCGCGCACCTTCTCGTCTATGGCGGGTCGATCGAAGACCAGGCGAAAGCCATCGGCGCCTTCTTCGAAAATCCGCACAACGCGCGCGCGGTCGTGTACGGTACGGATGCGTCCGGCACCTATCGCATTCCCTACGCGCTCGGACCCGACGGGCAGGTTCAGGTGGCGGGGGAGCCGGTGCGCACCGGCGGATTCCTCGGGCTCTTTTCCTCGTGGATGAAACCGCCCGGCCCGGAAGAATTGCAGAGGGTCGTCAAATAGCCGTGCTATGATTTCTCTATGCCGGACGAATTGACCAAAGCCATCGCGAACGACCTGGGCATCGCCGAGGTTCCACCCGAGGAACAGCGGAAGATTATCGCGCAGTTCGGGGAAGTGGCGCTCAAGGCGGCTACCATCGCCGTCCTCGAGAAGCTGCCGGAAGAGAAGCGCGGAGAGTTCGAAAAGCTCGCGCAGGCCGGCGCACCCGAACCGCTCAAAGCGTTCCTCGACCGCGAGGTGCCGGGGCACGAGGGAACCGCCCGCCGGGCCGTCGCGGAAGAAGTGCAGCGCTTTAAATCATTCCAAGCCCCGTAGTATACTTAGACCCCGTATGAAACCAACCCCAACCGGTATCGCCGTCGCGCTCGCGCTCGTCGTGGTCGCGATATTCTTTTTATTCCCGGGCCTTTCGCCCTTCGGTTCCCTTCCGCCGCCGACGGGGCCCGCCGAGTCCGCCACTACCAGCGACCAAACCGCCGCTATGCCTACCGATTCAAACGCCCAGCTCCAGGTTACCGATGAAGTCGTCGGTACGGGTCCCGTTGCCGCGCCGGGCGACACCGTTACGGTGGACTACGTCGGTTCGCTTACGAACGGCACCGTCTTCGACGCGTCCGCCAACCACGGGAGTTCGGGCTTCACCTTCACGCTCGGCGCCGGGCAGGTCATCCGGGGCTGGGACGAAGGCATCGCCGGTATGAAAGTCGGCGGGAAGCGCAGGCTCGTCATCCCGCCATCTTTGGCCTACGGCGACCAAGCCATCGGCAACGTGATTCCCGCGAACTCGGCGCTCGTATTCGAAGTGGATCTCCTCTCCGTCAAAAAAGCGGGGCAGTAGAGAAGGGGAAGGAAGCAAAAGAAAAGGGCGCGGACTGCAAGTCCGCGCCCTTGGCGCTGGCGTCTCCCTAGTACGGGCTTTTCTGGAGTACGTGCACACCGTAGTGCGGGAAGAGGTCGAACACCTCTCGCCCGCAATTCTCGTACGTGTACGTCTGGCCGCCGATGGTGACCACTCCGTTCGCCGCGCCGGCGAATCCGCTTGCCGCCGCGCCGTAACGGCCGTATTGCACAGGGTCGGCGCCCGCGAAAGCGCGCGCGCCCAGATTTAGCCCGATATACCCCGCCGTGGCATACACGGCGCCGTTCGCGATCACCGCAACCAAGTTGCTCGGCCGCACGACACCGACGTACAGCCGGCAGGCCTTCTCGACTGCGGCGACCGCCGCGCGCTGCTTGTCGGTCGGCTCTCCCCTGACGATGTAGTTTATCTTCATTCCGTCTCGGGAGAGGAAAAAATCCGGAACGGATTGCTCGTGGGCAATTATCGTGGCCCGCTCCCCGTCCGGCATTGTAACGGCTATGTCCTTTTCAGGACCCATCGCGGCGCAGGCCCCGAGAGAAAGGGCCGCGAGTGCGGCAAGCCCCATACGTATAATTTTCACAAAGACCTCCGTGGTGTAGGTCGGCCTGGAATTAGGCCGAAAAACCTTCGGTCTAAAATACTAAACGTATTTTGACGATTGTCAAATGAGAGCGGATGCCCTATGGTGGAGGAAATGAGCGCGATTTCTTTCGTGGTAGAGAAGCGCGCGGGCGGCTCCGCCGCCCGCGCGGGTTCGCTCATGACGCCGCACGGCATCATCCGTACGCCGGCGTTCACGCCGGTCGGCACGAAGGCGAACGTGAAGGGAATCCTTCCCGAACAATTGCGCGCGCTCGGCGCCGCGGCGGTGCTCGCGAACACCTACCACCTCTACCTCCAGCCGGGCGAAGGCATGGTGCAGCGGGCGGGCGGGCTCGGGAAATTTATGGCGTGGGACGGACCGACGATGACGGACTCGGGCGGCTTCCAGGTGTTCTCGCTCGGCGCGGCTTTCGGCAAGACGATCTCGAAGTTCACGAAAGGCGAAGTGACGGAGAAGGAAGACCAGCTCGCCGTCTACGACGAGGAGGTGGCGAGCCAGCACGGACAGCTCGCCGTCATCGACGAGGAGGGCGTCACTTTCACCTCGCACGTGGACGGCTCCTTGCACCGCTTCACGCCCGAGCGCTCGGTCGAGATCCAGCACGCGCTCGGCGCGGACATCTTCTTCGCCTTCGACGAGTGCACGTCGCCCGCCGCGCCGTACGAGTACCAGCGCGAGGCGATGGAGCGCACGCATCGCTGGGCGGCCCGTTCGCTC
>JAKALC010000037.1 GCA_021813335.1 bacterium
CGGTGCCGGTGCCGCCGCCCATACCGCAGGCGATGAAGACCATATCGGAGCCCTTGATGGTCTGCTGTATCTCTTCCTTCGTCTCTTCGGAAGCGCGCTTGCCGATCTCCGGATTCATACCGGCGCCGAGGCCACGCGTCAGGTTCTTGCCGATATGGATCTTCTTCTTGGCGAGGGAGTGGTGGAGATCCTGCGCGTCAGTATTGATGGTGATGAAATCGACGCCGCGCACCTTGCCGTCGATCATATGGTTGACGGCGTTCTTACCCGAGCCCCCGACGCCCACGACCCTGATGCGTGCGAACGTTTCGATCTCCGGTTGGATTTGCGGCATAAATGTGCTTGTTCGATAAAGATTTTTAGTAGATGCGCCCGGCTTCGTTGCGACAACTATACCACCGCCTCAATGATTGCAAACAGTTGACAAAATACGCCCTGCGGTCGCTAATACGCCCCGTACCGGCCGGGGCGGGGCTCCGTTTCCTGCGGGATTACGGCAGGAATTTCTTGATGACCTTCCAAAAGCCGCCGAAGGTTCCGCCGAGGGCCTCCCGGACGCTGCCCGGCTCGCGCGGCTCGAGCTCTCCGTGCGGCTGGAGCCCCCAAATAGTGAGTCCGTAGGCCACGGCCCAGGAGCCGTCGCGCAGCTGCATCCGCCCGGCGTCGCCCGTTGCGAGGGAGGCGGTGCGCGCCGGCAGCTGGACGACCGCCTGCACGATATCGGCCATCGTCGTAACGCCCGCGCCGCCGCCCGTGAGGATGATGCCGGCGGGCAGGAGCTCGTCTTTGCCGATCTTTTTGAGATGCCCTTCGACGAGCTTGAACATCGCCGTTATGCGGCGCGCGACGATATCGTCGAGCTTGCGGCGCGAGTACGGCGCGCCGAGCACGGCGCCCATTTTGAGCTGTTCCGCCTCCTCGAGCGGTATTTTGAGGCCGAGCGCGATATCGCCGCCGATGTTCGAGGAACCCATCGGAAATACTTTTATCGAAATAGGCGTCTCGTCTTCGAACACCGCGATCGAGAGCGTTTCAGAGCCGATGTTCGCGAGGACGCAGCCGACGCGCTTCTGCATTTTGGAGAGCGTTACGAAGCTTGCCGCGAGAGGCGAGGCGACGATGTCCTCAACCTCGACGCCGGCTCCCTCGACCGCTTCGACGAGGTCATCGACGTGGCGCACGGGCGCCGTGATGAAGAGCGCTTCGACGGCGAGCCGGGCGCCTTTCATACCGACCGGGTTCTTGCCGAGAACGCGAGTGCCGTCGACGCTCCAGCGCAGGGGTATGCGGTGAAGTATCTTCCGGTTCTGGACGACCGAGGGCGAAAGAGCGCGCTCGCTCGTCGCGAGCGCTTTCTGCATATCGCGCTCGGTTATCTCCGAGTCGCCGCGCTCGACGACCGTCTCGCCGCGCGAGAAAGCCTCGTCGAGACCTTCGCCGCCCACGCCGATGTATGCGGACTTCACTTTCACTCGCGCGGCGTTCGAGGCCTGGGCGAGCGCGGCGCGGATGCCGCGCGAGGCCTCGGCGACGGAGACCGTATAGCCGTGGCGCAAGCCGCGGCTTTCCGCGTAGCCGGTGCCGAGGATGCGCGGCGGCTGCTTCGGATCATCCGAGCGTTCGGCTATGACCACTTTGACCTGGTAGGTCCCGACATCGATCCCCGTTGCTATCTTTTGTGCCATAGAAAAAATACCGAAATCGGGGATGTCGTGCGCTCCGCGCTCTCGCCGAAGATCCGAGCCGCAGGCCGCAGAGGGCAGAGCCGGCGCGGCTTTCCGGGAAGAATATTCGCACAGGGCGGATCTTAAAGACCGAATCGCTTCACGACGTCGCGTTCCGTGCTCTCCATTGTAGCGCTATGCGCGAAGCCCTTCAAATGGAGCAACCCGTGGATAAACAGGCGCCCGAGGTGCGAGCGGTATGAGGCGCCGAAGAGCGGGGCTTCCCGGCGCGCGGTCGAGGGGCAGAGCAGGAGTTCGCCCGAGGCGGGGGAGAGGCGGAAAGAAAGGACGTTCGATGCCTTGTCCTTGCCTCGGTGCTTCCGCGAAATGCGCCGCATCGCGCGAGGCGGCAGAAGTGCCAGCGAAAGTTCGTAGCGCTCGCCGAGAACGGCGTTCTTGATGGCAAGAAAAGGAATCCGCGGCAGCGCGCCGCGGGTTCTGTTGGAGAGAGAAAAATGGAGGTCGCGCATCGGACTATTTCCGGGCGCCCTTGCCCTTGCGGGGCCCCGTCTGCTCGATCATCTTGCCGAGCTTGATGAGCTCCTTGACCTCTTCGCGGCGGGCGATCGACTTGAGCGTGTGCTTGCGGCGCACCAAAGCGGACTCCGCGCGGGTGCGGTAGCGGCGTCCGCGAACGCGCTGGATGACCCCGGCGCCTGTTACGCGGCGGCTAAAGCGCCGAATGAGATTCAGCGTGCTTTCGCCCTCGTCCTTCTTAACCTCGACGTTTATCATTGTCCGGAAATACTAACACAAACCCGCTCCCTCGCGCAAGTAATGGCTCAATATAGGGAATTCAAACTCCTGCGCTGTTTCGTTGTGCGTCTTGACAAAAGGTAAAATATATTCATAATATTAAACAGACGTATCGGAAATGCGGAAGCCTCTCCGGTCGGAGATGCCCGCGTCGTTTGAAATAAACGGAGGAATAAAATGGATCAAAGCGAACTCAACGGCGTGAAGATACCGGCATGGTTCGGAATCACACTCATCTGCACCATTCTAGGTGCTACGGCCGTGTACTTTGCGGCCGCGACAGGATTTTTCACCAAGGATGAAGCGACGGCCGAATCCGCTCAGCATCAGCAAGCGATGGAAACGGCACTGCGCGCTGCGAAACCGGGCGATCTCATCGTCACGAAAAACGGCGCTATCTGCGTTCTCGGCGCGGGGCGCGACCAGGTCGTCGTGTGGGATGAGGCGTATTATGCCTGCGGCATATTTTGGCAGGGGTCGAACCATCGTCTGGTCAAGCTCTTGCAGCCGCAGGTGCTCGAGATCGTCTCCAAGGACCACCCGGTCGCTTACGCCTCGCTCGCCTCCTGTTTCCTCAAGGGGCGAGCCGTCGCGGTCGACGGTTCGGACAAATTCACCTGCGGCGCCGACTAGCGCCACCCGGCCGCATTCCCGCGGTGCACGATACTCTCGTGCGCCGCGTTTTTCTTTTTCTGAGCGTCACCGTTTAGTAATGCTTTTTATGATAGTGAAAATTACGACCTTGGATATAAAAATCCCCGGGAGTTCCCGGAGATGATAGTGCGTTACGCCGGCACGGCCGAAGATACTTGCCTGGCGAACTCAGCGAGTTCTTTGATCGTGCAGAATTCCATAGCGGCCGCTCCGTGGATGAACGGTCCCGCGAGATCGACGCGCAGCAATCTGCCGTCCCACAGGGACCGGAGTACGACATAGCTCCGGCGCCAGAAGAGGAAGCGCTTGCTGACGACGGACGCGATCTCGTAGAGAAGCAATTCGCGCTCCTGCACGCATTCCTGCCGCCACCAGCTTTCGTCGCGGTCGGGAACGTGCGCGAGCACCGCCGCGAGCTCGCACTTCGACGAGGGGCCTACGACCAGATCGCCGGCCTTGAGCATCGAAACATCCGAAAGGTTTTTCATCGCCTGCTCCTTATCCTCAAGCGTCCGAAAAATACCCGTGCTTCTGCAGCGAACCGTAGCACAGGAGGCTTCGCTAATCAACGGCGCTCAAGCCGCTATATCCGGAGGCCGCTCAGATATTTGGAAAGCGTATCGAGCGGCACGATGTCCTGCGAGCTGTTGCGCACGCGGCGCACGATGACGGTTCCGTCGAGGGCCTCGCGCTGGCCCATAATGAGGATGTATGGCACGCCGGTCTTCTGCGCGAGCAAGAGCTGCTCGGAGAGGTGCCCCGCGTCGAAGGATTGGGCGACGGGAATATGGCGGCGACGCAAAATGTCGACGACCGTGAGGCCGCGCAGCTTCGCGCGGAGTCCGAGCTGGATGAAGTACATTTTCGGGGGTTCGCCCGCGCTTGGCGCGAAGGAAAGATGCTGCGCGCTCTTCTTGCGGAAAAAAATGCTCCCGTGCACCGTGTAGTTCTCGCGCTTGCCCGCGAGCCGCGCGACGAAATCATCGTAGCGGCCGCCCGCGGAGGAAAGGACGACGCTGTCTTCGCCGCCCATATCGATGCGGAAAGCGATGCGCGGCTCGCGCTCGTCTCCGCCCAAGGTGTCGTCGATCTCGTACGGGAGCTCGGTCTGGTCGAGATATTCGAGAAGCTCTTTGAAGTGCGCGCGGCTGCGCTCGGAGAGGAAGTGCACCGGACGCGGCGCTTCGGCGAGCGCCCCGCGTACCGCGTCCGAAGAGGAGGTGTACATAGAGAAAGGATCTGCGAACAGGCGCGCTTGTTCCTCCCCGCTCAGGCAGTCGGTGTCGGCTCCGAAGCGCCGCCGAATGAAGTTCCCGAGCTCGCGCGTGAACCGTTCGCGCGAGTCGCGATCGCCGAATGCGTTGACGCGGATGCGCTCGACGGGCGCGCCCCACTCGTTGAGGATGGCCGTCGCGGCCTTGAGGACGAGGATCTCCGCGAGCCCCGGCAAAGAACCTGCGACCTGCAGGCAGAACTCGCCCGTCTCTTTGCGGGCGACGCCTGCCGGAAGATGCGAAGGTGCGGGCGACGCGTAGTAGGCGAGAACCGGTTCGTCCGGTCGGGCCGCGGCGCACTGCGCGCCGAACGTCGCCGCTTGGGCGAAGGACACCGCGCCGCGGCCGACTTTCTGCCGGAAAAGATCGGGATCGATGTCGCGCAGGGGGCGGAACCCGTAGTACGAAGCGGTGTCGCTCGCGTGTTCGAGAAATCGTGCGGGCGTCGCTCGTTCCGTTGCCTTATCCATAGATTTTCGGTGTTATGCCGCGAAGGTCGACGGGGTCGAAGCGGAGGTTTGGAGAGAGGGGGCCGTCGTCGACGCGCTGCCGGGGAAAAGCCCCATCATCGAGAAGGGAAGCAGGCGCAGGAAAGCGCGTCCGACGATGTTTTGCCGCGGCACGGCGCCCCACACGCGGCTGTCGGACGAATCGGGGCGGTTGTCGCCCATCACGAAGTACTCGCCGGGCCCGAGCTTCATCGTGAGGAATCCGCCGTTGCCCCGGTAGGCGAGATAGCGCTCGGGAAGCGTCTCGGCTGTGCCGTCGGGCGGGGTTATGCTCGTCGAGTCGGGCGTTATGGAGACGGTTTCGCCCGGGAGGCCGACGATGCGCTTGATGAAGAATTCCGAAGGATTCTTCGGGTAGCGGAAGATGATGACGTCGCCGCGCTGCGGCGCCTCGAAGTGGTAGGTGAGCTCGTCGATGATGAGATATTGGCCGGTGTCGAAGGTCGGTTCCATCGAAGCGCCTGACACGATGAAGGGCTGCGCCACCCACGCGCGCACCGGCACGACGATGACGACGGCAAGGAGAACGAATTTCAAGAGCTCGGTGAAAAAATTTTCACTACGCTCGTCGTTCATACGCACAATTGTAGTTGCGTTTTCAAACTGCGCAAGGCCTCGGATAGCCGGGAACATAATTTTCGTGCGCGCAACTCGCGGCGATGCTAGTATGGGAGTATGCAATGGGTCATCGCGGGGCTCGGAAATCCGGGTAAGGAGTACGAACGAACGCGGCACAACGCGGGGCGGGATGCCGTCGCGCATATCGCCAAGGAAAACAAGTTCGATGAGTTCGCGTTCAACAAAACGGCGAACGCTCTTGCCGCAAAAGGCGTCGTGGGCGGCGAAAAGACGACGCTCGTACTTCCCGAAACGATGATGAACCTCTCAGGCAAGGCCGTCGCGGCTTTCGTCAAAAGTCCGAAAGCCGCGAAGAATCTTCTCGTCATCCACGACGACCTCGATCTCCCGCTCGGGACGATCAAGATGGTCTTCGGCCGCGGCTCCGGCGGACACAAGGGCGTCGAGAGCGTTATGCGCACCATAAAGACGAAGGACTTCGCCCGCATCCGCATCGGTATTTCCGCTTCGGGAAAAAAGAACGGCGTGAAAAAGGTCGCGGGCGAAGAAAAAGTCATCAAGCACGTACTTGGAAAATGGAAGCCGCCGGAAGAAGCGGCGATCAAGAAAGCGTATAAGAAGGCCGCCGAGGCCGCGCGCCTCTTCGTGACTGAGGGTGTTGAGGCCTCCGTCCAATTCGCTAACACGCGATAATAAAAAAGCCCGCCTCTCAGGGCGAGCGTTGAGCTGACGGGGAAGACGACGGTCGGTCAACCGTAGTGGCCGAGCCGACGGAGTCCGCTTCCCCAGACGTCTTTGTACTCCGAAGCGAAGTAAAAAGTTCGCGGCCGATTGATGGCCGAATTCATCTCGGCTGACATCCTGGCGCCGACGGCGTTCAGATGGGCGTCGATCTCATCGAATCGGCCGTGCATCGTATCGATCACCGCGTCTACGCGCGCACTGAGTCGTTCGGCTGGCATCCTGGCACCGACGGCGTTCAGATGGTCGTCGATCCCATCGAATCGGCCGTGCATCATATCGATCATCGCGTCTACGCGCACATTGAGTCGTTCGGCTGAACGGAGCGCCTCTTCGAAAGATTTCTCGATGGCGCTCAGAGCTTCGGACGCGCTGCCCGGCGTTTGGCCGCTGTCGTTGGTCCCCATATTTTCTCCTGGAAAGGAACGTGCCGCGAGTATAGCAGACGAGAGCGGGATGGGCGAACCGATACATTCTCTTCGCGCCGCGAACTTTTCCAACAGATTTGAGTTATAAGTTGCTGGACCGTTCGTTTTGAAAGGAGGCGGCAATGATAACGGTGGGCGAGTATACGGAATTATGCGGCTTGCGGCTTTCCTTCGCGGAGAACGGGCGCGAGATCGGGCGTACATTCCTCTATACCTTGCGGAATGAGCTACATAGCCAGCCGTTCGGCTACCTCGAAGACGTTTTTGTTGAAGA
>JAKALC010000038.1 GCA_021813335.1 bacterium
AATGTAACAAAAACCAACCCGAAAGGGATGGTTTTTGATTCCGTAGACGATTTTATTTCTTCAACCAGATCGTGTATAGTGACAAGCAGACCTGCTCACTTACCTAAATGCGAGGAGATAAGATATATGATTGCCTGGGCAGCGAATCATTTATTCGTCGCGCTGTGCCTTATAGCGGCTGGGGCAGCAATAACCGTTCGGATGTGCGGCCACTTGTCGAGAAACGTATTCGGCGATATCGAGGACTATTTGCTAGCTCATTCGAGCGTGTCCGTGTGGCTTTGGGTCGCCGGATGCATCTTGATCTCACTTGTAACAGCCACGTTGGCGGTACTGTTTGTGTGTGCCATTTTGCTGAGCTAAAACATAGGCGATGAAGTAACAAGGCGCTACATTCCAGGCGCCTTTTTCTTGCATCTTTTTTGGGGTTGTGTATACTCGGGGAACGTTTCTTTTGAAGCGTGCTACGTACCTCTTGCGCTAGGCCGCCTGCCTGCCGCAGGCAGGGACCAATGGCAAGAGCTCTCGAAGCTTGCGCCGTTGGGGCGCATTTTTCGTTTATATTCATGAAATTCATCCTCGGCACAAAGCAGAATATGCTCACCGTCTATACCGAAGACGGCCGCGCGCATGCCGCAACGATCGTTGTCGTGGAGCCGGCCGTGGTGACCCAGATCAAAACCAAAGAGAAGGATGGCTACGCTGCCGTTCAGCTCGGCTCCGGCTCGACGAAAGAGAGCCGCGTCAACAAAGCGCAGCTCGGTCATACTAAGGGCAAGGCGCTCAAGCATTTCCGCGAACTTCGCCTCAAGGACGGCGCCGCGGCCGATCTCGAAGTCGGTGCCGCGGTCGATGTCTCCTCGTTCGCTACGGGTGACACGGTCGAGGTCTCGGCCATCTCGAAGGGCAAGGGCTTCCAGGGCGTCGTGAAGCGCCACGGTTTCCGCGGCGGTCAGCGCACGCACGGTCAGAAGCACTCCGAGCGCGAGCCGGGTTCTATCGGCGGCTCGGGCGGCCGCGCAGGCGGACGCGTCGCCAAGGGCATTCGTATGGCCGGCCGTATGGGCGGCGAGCGCGTGACGGTGAAGAATCTCACGGTGCTTCAGGCAATTCCCGAGACGGGCGAGCTCGTCCTCAAGGGCGCCATTCCGGGCCGCCGCGGAACGCTCGTCGAGGTACGCGGCTAATCATTTTCATATATGGCACAGACTGATACAAAAACCGAAAAGAAGGCCGTCGCGAAGGCAGCACCGGCGCGCGCGCGGAAGAGCGCTCCCAAAAAGAGCGAGGCCGCTTCTCCTGCTCCTGCCGCCCCCGCCTCGATGATGGCTCGCGTCTTCGACGTGACGGGCAAGGAGGTCGAGACGATCTCGCTCCCCGAAGCCATCTTCGGCCTCAAATGGAACGCCGATCTCGTCCACCAGGTCGTGGTCTCGATGCAGGCGAACGCGCGCAAGCCTGTCGCTCACACGAAGGATCGCAGCGAAGTCCGCGGCGGCGGCAAAAAGCCGTGGCGCCAAAAGGGCACCGGCCGCGCCCGCCACGGCTCCACCCGCTCTCCCATATGGACGCACGGCGGCGTCGCGCACGGCCCGCGCAATGAGAAGATCTTCGCGAAGAAGATCAACCGCAAGATGCGCGAGAAGGCGCTCCTCGTGGCGCTCTCCCGCAAGTACAAGGACGGCGAAATCATCTTCGTCGAGGCGCTCGATATGGGGGCGCCCAGCACGCGCGTCGGCAAGTCGCTCCTCGTCGGGCTCTCGGGCGCCGGCTTCGGCTCGCTCCTCGGGAAGCGCGAGAACGCGGCGCTCATCGCTCTTCCTCGCGCGAATCGCGTCGTGGCGAAGAGCTTCTCGAACTTCGGCAACATCGAAACGACGGAGGTGCGCAACCTGAACCCGGTCGCGGTCTTGAAGAGCAAATACCTCGTCATCGTCGAGCCGGCGTCGGCCCTCGAAACCCTGTCGAAGAAGAAAGTCGTCGCAATCGAAAAATAATATGGCGCTTTTCAATAAAAAACAGAATACGGAAAAGCCCGCCTCCCCGGCGGCGGCTCAAGCTCCGGCCGCGCGCCCGAGCGCTCCCTCGGTGAGAAAGCACGCCGGCATCATCCTGCGCGAGCCGCGCATCACCGAAAAGGGCTCCTTTCTCGCTGAGAAGGGTTGCTACGTGTTCAACGTGGCGCCTCGCGCCACCAAGCGGGAGATCGAGAGCGCCGTCCGCGCGATCTACAACGTGACGCCGCGCCTCGTGCGCACCGTGCGCACCCCGGGCAAGCGCGTCGTGACCCGCGGGACGAACCGCGTGGGGCGGAGCGCGTCGGGGAAGAAGGCTTACGTCTTTCTCAAGAAAGGAGAGACGATAGAGATCGTCTAACAGCCACCCCTCGACTTCGCTCAGGGTAAAATTTTAAGAAAATTTTATGAAAACCTACAAGCCATATACCAAGTCTCGCCGTCATATGACGGGCATCGACTACCGCGAATTCCTCACGGCGTCGGAACCGCATAAGGCGCTCACCCGCGGCACGCGCCGCTCGGTCGGCCGCAACAACGCGGGCCGTATCACCGTGCGCCATAAGGGTTCGGGCCACAAGCGCCTCTACCGCGAGATAGATTTCGGCTATGCGAAGCGCGTGCCGGCGGCGGTCGAGACCGTCGAGTACGATCCGAACCGCTCGGGCTTCATCGGCCTCCTTCTCTACCGCGACGGCGAACGCCGCTACGCTCTCTTGCCGCAGACGGTGAAGGTCGGTTCCGTCATCGAGACGGGCGAACAGGCTCCGGCGACCCCTGGCAACCGCCTCCCGCTCTCGAAGATCCCCATCGGCGCTTTTATCTACAACGTCGAGGTGAAGCCGGGCAATGGCGGCAAGCTCGGGCGCGCCGCAGGCACCCACATCGAGCTCATCGCGCGCGACGGGGGCTATGCCGATCTCAAGATGCCGTCCTCCGAAGTGCGCAAGGTTCTCGAGACCTGCTACGCGACATTGGGCGAAGTGTCGAATCCTGAAAACAAGCTCGTGCACATCGGCAAAGCCGGCCGCTCGCGCTGGCTCGGCATCCGCCCGACGGTGCGCGGTACGGCGATGAATCCGGTCGACCACCCGCACGGCGGCGGCGAAGGACGCCAGGGCAGAGGCCTGCGCCGCGCGAAGTCGAAGTGGGGTCGCCCGACCGGCAAAGGACAGAAGACCCGCACGCCGAAGAAGTACTCCAACTATCTGATCGTTTCGCGCCGCAAAGTCGGCAAGAAGCGCAAGACGGAATAACCGCAGCAAAATCCCCGCTCTCGCGGGGATTTTGCTGCGCGCAGGATAAGAAATCGCTTCGCTGGCAATAAAAACCCCGCCGTGTGGCGGGGTTCCTGCTCCAGTCGCGCCGGCTTATTCCACGAGGCGCAAGACGGGCTTCTCCGGACCGGGTGAACCGCTGTTGCGGCCGACGATGACGATGAGCTTCACGTCCGGAGTATGCTTGACCGCTGACCCCGGTACGAACGAGCGTTCGTGTCTCGTGCCGCCCGCGGTGACCGACCCTTCGCTGAGGAAGGCCTCCAGAAGTTTGAGGAAATCGAGATTGGACCCCGCCTCGATCTCCCCGGGTTTTCTTTCGTAGATCACCTGGCCGCCGCCCGTCCTGCTCATCGGCTGGGTGTATTCGAACGTGTACGTGAACATCTCTACTCTCCTCCAGGCCCAGGCCTGTCAATGGCGCGAGAACATTCCTGCCGCCACTCTACGCCAGCCTTGCCCCATCGGCAAGGTATTATTTGACTCAGGCGCCCCCTTCCTGTAGTATCTGTGCAATCCCGCTCGAGCGGGTTTTCAATTGCTGGTATGTCGCGATCGGTCAAAAAAGGTCCCTACGTGGATGAGAAACTCCTCAAGAAGATCGAGGGGAAGCGCCCTGTGGAAACAGGCGTTATCAAGACGTGGGCGCGCCGCAGCCAAATAGCTCCCGAAATGGTCGGGTTCAAGTTCGGCGTCTACAACGGCAAGCAGCACATCGAGGTCCTCGTAAGCGAGGATATGGTGGGACACCGTCTCGGCGAATTTTCCCCGACCAAGAAGTTCCAGCGCCACGGCGGTAAGATGCAGAAGGAGCTCGAGATCAAGAAGAAGGAGGCCGAGATCGCGGCGGCTGCCGCGGCCAAGACCGCGGCGACCGACGCCGCCGGAGCGAAGAAGTAGCACCCATACTATGGCTGACGCAACCGCACAACTTTCGAACTATCGCCAGTCTCCGCGCAAAGTGGGCCGCGTTGCCGATGCCGTGCGCGGCAAGCGCGTCACGGCGGCGCTCGCAGTTCTCGATGCGATGCCGAAGCGCGCTGCCGGCCCCTTGGGCAAGCTCATCCGCTCCGCTGCTGCGAACGCGCGCTCGAAGGGGATGACGGAGGGCGAACTCGTTATCTCGAAGATCCAGGTCGGGAAGGGCATCGTTTTCAAACGCTCGTCGCCCCGCGCGAAGGGTTCGGCGGCCATCATTCGCAAGAAGGCGAGCCACATCAAGCTCGAGCTGTCCCGCGTCGAGGCGAAGAAGGCCTCGCCCAAGCGCTCCCGCGCGAAGAAGGCGGAAGTTCCGGCTGAAGCGGCAGCTCACTAGATACAATTTATTATGTCAAAGGTAGTCAATCCATTTTCACATCGTCTCGGTATCTTGCGCGACTGGCGCCATCGCTGGTTCGCGTCGGGTCCGCAGTACACGCAGTTCCTCAAGGCGGATATCCTCCTGCGCGAGGAGCTCCAGAGGGCGCTGCGCGGTATGTTCGTCGACGCGATCGAATTCGAGCGCGGCGCGAAGACCTTGCGCATCATCATCAAGACTTCCCGGCCGGGCCTCATCATCGGCCGCGCGGGAGAAGGCACGACCAAGCTGAAGAACCGCATCACGTCGTTCCTCAAGAAGAAAAACCTCCCCACTCCGGACATCAAACTCGACATCGAAGAGGTCCGCTCGCCCGAATCGAGCGCGGCCATCGTCGCCTATATGGTCGCCGAGGGCCTTGAGCGCCGCTTGCCGTTCCGCCGCGTCATCAAGCAGACCATCGAGAAGGTGATGGCGAACCGCGACGTGCAAGGCGTCCGCATCGGCCTCGCGGGCCGCTTGGGAGGCGCCGAAATGTCGCGCCGCGAGGAGCTCAAGAAGGGCCGCGTCCCTCTCCAGACCTTCCGCTCCGACATCGATTTCGCCCGTGAGCGCGCGCACCTTCCGTACGGGGAGATCGGGGTCAAGGTCTGGATCTACAAAGGCGAGGTGTTCGCCGATCGTCCGGGGAACGCCGGCGCGAAGCGCACCTCGGCCCCGTCCGCCCGCTCGTAATCATCTACGACTATGCTTCTCCCGAAAAAAGTAAAACATCGAAAGTGGCATACTATGCGACGCAATCCGAAGCGCGCGCTCGTCGCGTCGCGCGGCGTCGAAGTATCCTTCGGCAGCCACGGCCTCAAGGCGATGACGCACGCCCGCGTCAAGTCGAACCAGCTCGAGAGCGCTCGCAAGGTCATCGTCCGCAACCTCGGCAAGACCGGCAAGGTCTGGATCCGCGTGTTCCCGGACAAGCCGTTCACCAAGAAGCCGCCCGAAGTGAAGCTCGGCAAGGGCAAGGGCGAGCCTCAGGGCTACGAGGTCGAAGTGTGGCCGGGCCGCATTCTCTTCGAGGTCGACGGCGTCGCAAGCGAGGTCGCGGTCGCGACGCTCGCCGCTTCGGCGAAAAAGCTTCCCCTCAAGGCGAAGGTCGTTACCCGCGCGCATTAATCATTCCCGCGTATGGACTTCAAAAGCGCAACCGCAGGAGAGCTCGAAAAATTCGTCGCTGACAAGCGGGAAGAACTGCGTGTCTTGCGTTTTTCGGGCAGCGGGAGTAAAAACCACAACGTGAAGCTCGCACGCACGCTCCGTAAGGATATCGCGCGCGCCCTCACCGAGATCCGCGCGGTAGGGAAGGCGGTTCGCTCATAAACTCTATGGCCAAAGAATCAACAACGAAAAAAATAAAGGTCCTGCGGGGCACGGTCGTCTCGGACAAGATGCAGGACACGGCGGTCGTCGCCGTCTCGCGCTTCGTCAAACACTCGAAGTACAAGAAGTACCTCAAGCGAACCGCGCGCATCAAGGCGCACAACCCGGGCAATCGGGCGAAGGAGGGAGACATCGTCTCTATCCGCTCCACGCGCCCCCTGTCGAAGGACAAGCACTTCGAGATCGTCTTCTAAGGTCTGGGAGAGCTCGCCCTGGTTGCAATTTTCGGGGAAGGAGGTATGCTGTCCCCATTGCGCTTGGCGCGTTTTTATTTGCCCACCCGGCTCAAGACGCCCCGCATTCAATTGGTATGATCCAAGACCGTTCACTCGTCGTTATCGCCGATAACACTGGCGCCAAGATAGGGCGCATTTTCAAGGTGGTCGGCTCGTCGAAGAAGCGCTATGCCCGCATCGGCGACCTTGTCGTCCTTTCCGTCCAGATAGCGGAACCGCGCAAGTCGGTGAAGAAAAAAGAGGTCCTCCAGGCGGTCGTCGTGCGCCAGCGCGCCCCGTTCAAGCGCAAGGACGGCTCGGTCATCCGCTTCGACGAGAATGCCGTCGTCATTTTGGAGAAGGACAAGAAAGAGCCGAAAGCGGGACGCATCTTCGGTCCCATCCCGCGCGAACTCTCGGAGCTCGGCTATCAGACCATCATTTCGCGCGCTCCCGAAGTCGTCTAACCGTATATGAACACCCTCCACGTCAAAAAAGGTGATGCGGTCATCGTCCTGTCGGGAAACGACAAGGGCAAGCAGGGCGCCGTACTCGAGGCCTTTCCTCGCCAGGGACTCGTTCTCGTCGAG
>JAKALC010000039.1 GCA_021813335.1 bacterium
TAAGGGCCATCGCATAGTTCTTGCGGTTTGTATGTTCATTCCCGCCCTCATCAATGTCCGAGTCGTACTTCTTTCCGCAGGGGACGCATGGGATACGTTCTGGTCGTTCGGGTTCGTCGCTGAGATTCTCTCCGTGTACACAGTCTGCACTCGCCCACAGCCGCCAGGAAAAAATCTGTTCCGGGAATGGTTCGCGAAAGGCCTGAAGCGGCTCAAGGGAAAGTTCGAGCCAGTTCCTACGCCGATCGTCAACAGCTAGCGATCCGCCTCGCCGCACGTGCGAGGCTTTTTCTTCGCCTTGACCGCGGGTCCCAAGCGGAGTATCCTATTATGTATCCGAAACCGCCCCGCGAGGGCGGTTGATTCGTACCAAGGGCGGCGCGAATCGGGCGCGGACCCGCTCTATAATTCGCTATCAACTAACTATTTTATTCATATGTTCGATCTCAAAGTCATCAACTCGGTTCTGGGCGAGCTCGAGGAAGAGCGCGGCATACCGCGCGAGAAAGTGATCTCTGCCATCGAAGCGGCCCTCGCGACCGCCTATAAAAAGGAGTACGGCAAGCGCGGCCAGGATGTCCGCGCGAAGGTCGACCTCGCGACGGGAACGACCGAATTTATGCAGGTGAAGACCGTCGTCGACGAGAACACGGTCCGCTTCGAGGAGGAGGGCGAGGAAGCCCCGGCCCCGGCGGCCGAAGCCGGCGCCGAAGAGGAGCTCCCGCGCTTCAATCCGGAACAGCACATCCTCCTTGCCGACGCCAAGTTCATCAAGAAGGACGCGAAGGTCGGCGACGAACTCGTCTTCCCGCTCGAATCGAAGGGCGATTACGGCCGCATCGCGGCGCAGACCGCCAAACAAGTCATCATCCAGAAGATCCGCGAGGCGGAGAAAGTCTCCGTCGTCGCCGAGTACGGCAAGCGCGAGGGCGAGATCATTTCGGGGACGGTACAGCGCATCGAGCGCGGCAATATCTATGTCGATCTCGGGCGCGCGACCGGCATTCTCCCCTACGACGAGCAGATACAGGGCGAGCACTACCGCCAGGGCGAGCGCATCCGCGCGCTTCTCTACGAAGTCGAGGACAGCCCGCGCGGCGTATACCTCCGCCTCTCGCGCGCCAACCCGCAGTTCCTCGCGAAGCTCTTCGAGATGGAGGCGCCCGAGGTCGCGCACGGCTCCGTCGTCATCAAGTCGATAGCCCGCGAGGCCGGCAGCCGCTCGAAGCTCGCGGTCGCCTCTACCGATCCGCACGTCGACCCCGTGGGCTCGATGGTGGGCCAGCGCGGCGTGCGCGTCTCGACCGTCACCTCGGAGCTCGGCGGCGAGAAGCTCGACATCATCGAATGGTCGGAGGACCCCAAGGCCTATATAGAAGAAGCCCTCTCTCCCGCCCGCGCCGTATCGGTCGAGCTCGACGAAGCGGAGCATAAGGCGACGGTCACTGTTACCCGCGACCAGCAGTCGCTCGCCATCGGCCGCGGCGGCCAGAACGTCCGCCTCGCCGCGAAGCTGACCGGCTGGTCCATCGACATCAAGAGCGCCGGCGACGAAGAAGAGGAGGGCCGCGCGGCCTCGAGCGAACCGAGCGAAGCCGCAGACGGAAGCGCCGTGCCGGAGGAAACCGCAGCGGACGGCGAGTAGCGCGCTTCTGCCCGGCCCCGCTTTTGGTGTACACTACACACTATCGACTACCAACTAAAAGCTTCTTCGTATGAACTTGTGGCACGATATCGAACCCGGGACGAGCGATGAGATGAACGTCGTCGTCGAGATCAACCGCGGCTCGCATAACAAATACGAGATCGATAAAGAAACCGGGCTCATCGCGCTCGATCGCGTCGCGCATACCGGGCAGGATTTCCCCTTCGATTACGGCTTCGTTCCGAAAACCCTCTGGGATGACGGCGACGCGCTCGACGTCATTCTGCTCACGACGTACCCGCTCGTTCCCGGCATCTTGGTCCGCGTCCGGCCGGTCGCGCTTATGCATATGATCGACAGCGGGGACGCCGACGACAAGGTGATCGCGGTCCCCTGCGACGACCCGCGCTGGAGCGACGTCAAAGATCTCGGCGACGTCAACAAGCACACGCTCAAGGAGATGGAGCATTTCTATTCGACCTACAAGAAGCTGCAGAACAAGGAGGTGAAAGTCACCGGCTTCGCGGGAACGGCCGAAGCGGCGAAGGCCTTCGAGCGCTCGCGCGAGCTCTATCGAGGGAAGTTCGGCAACTAGCCCCCGCAAAAAACCGCCCGCGAGGCGGTTTTTTTGACGCAGGGACGCGGCACTTATCACCACGCCGCGAATGCCGCCCCCCGCCGCTGCGGGGTATACTGGACCCAATGGAACCGACCCGGGAACAAAACGAGCAGGGCTGGGGGCCGGTCATCGGCATCGTCATCATCGTGGCGCTCCTCGTCGCCGGGGGATGGTATTTCTTGATGAGCGGCCAGGCGCGCGAAGGCGCCCCGGTCCCCGCTCTGGGCGCGGCGCGCACCTGAAACCCGTTGCGGGAAGCCCCGAAACGCGGTACACTCGCCGGACTTGCCCTGCTAAAACCGCGCGCTCCGCGCGGCCGGGGCCGTTCACGCCACGACCCTTATGACATTCGAAAAACTGGTGCCGTCGTTTTCATTGAAGAAGCTTCCGCATTCGGAAGTCGAGTTCTCGGGGGAGATCCCCGCTGACGTCCTCGCCGATTATCGCGAGCGGGCGCTCGCGCATATCGCGGGGGAACTCGAACTCCCCGGCTTCCGCAAAGGCAACGTCCCCCTGGATATCGCACTCAAGAAGGTCGGCGAAATGGCCGTCCTTGAGGAGGCCGCCGAACTCGCGGTGCGCGACCTCTATCCCGACCTCGTGCGGCACCATAAGATCGATGTCGTATCGCGCCCCGATATCCGCGTTACGAAGCTCGCCCCCGGCAATCCCCTCGCGCTGACGATACGGACTGCGGTGTACCCCGAGGTCGATATCCCGCGCGACTGGAAAGCGCTCGCCCAAAAGATTCCGCTTGAAGCATCCGCCCCGGCGACCGACGAGGAGGTCGGGAAGACCCTCGAGTCGCTTCGCCAGAGCCGCCGCGCGCCGGGCGGCGAAGGAACGCCGGGCGAAGAAGAACTCCCCGCGCTCGACGACGAGTTCGCGCAGACGCTCGGCGCCTTCGCCGACCTCGCCGATCTCAAAGCGAAGATCCGCGAAGGGCTCTCCGAAGAAAAGAAGCGCGCCGCGCGCGACAAGCGCCGCGGCGATATCATCGACGCTCTTCTCAAGAAAACGAAGGCCGACCTGCCGGATGTCTTCGTCGACAGCGAGCTCGAAAAGATCCTGGCCCAGCTCAAAGACGACGTGGCGCGTTTCGGCCGTCCTTTCGCCGAGTACCTGGCGAAGATCGGCAAGACGGAAGAGGCGCTGCGCGCCGAGTTCAAGGAGCAGGCCGAGAAGCGCGCCCGCCTTCAGCTCGCTCTCAACGAGCTCGCCGAGCGCGAAAAGATCGAGGCCGACGAAGCGGCGGTCGACGAGGAGATGAAACACGCGCTCCAGCACTTCCCCGATGCGAAGCCCGACCTCCTGCGCATCCATATCGCGACCGTCCTGCGCAACGAGCGCGTGCTCCGGGCGCTCGAAGGATCTGACGGAAAGATCAGACGGGAAGGGTAATGCCTGAAAAAACGGTGTTTAACAAAGAGCGGCCGTAGACTCCTCAGCGCATTCTTTGGTGCTATACTGCGAATATGCGAATAATGAAGAGCGGGGTCTTTGCGTTCATATTGCTTGCGCTTTCAGTATCGGTTATCTCTTACGCCGATGGCGACTTCGACCCACATTGTTTCGACGATCCGAAGGGCTCCTATTTAACGGGAGACGCAGGCCATATCCGCGGGACATGCAAGCTCATACAGGAAGACACGAGTGTTTCGCTCGATCCAAGCCTTGAAAGCAGCTACTTCATCGGATGGCATGAGCCGATTTGTGTTTCTGAAGGGGAAGGCAGCTGCGGAGGGTTCGCAAAATATTCTGAGACGTTTTATGTCCTAACCGCGAGTTCGAGTGTCTCAGTCAGTTATTTCACTGATCATGCGTTTTATACCACCACTGACCTACAGGAAGAATTAGTTGGGGGAACGCCGCAAGATGCCGCATTATTTGATAAAAATTTCTTCGCGCCTCTACTTGGGGAACAGCTTGCTAATGCCGGCGCCACTCTTGCCGAAAATACGAAACTGATACGCATAAACGTCTTGGATAAACAAGAGATAGACGCCGCTGCGGCTTCATACATAGAAGGCGCGGGCGGCTTTGAGGGAATATCCGGCGCGTCGACGACGGTGCGAATGGATCACTTGAACAGTGACGTCTATGGGCGCGCGGATTATGAAATGACGACTTTAGACTACTTGACGTACGGCAAACACATCTATGCCCCGAAAGGTTATATTCAGGAATCCCAATATGTCCCTGTTCAGAAAAGCCCGGTTATCTTGACCGGCGCCGATCTCCAGGTGCAAGAAGTTTATTTAAGGCCGGGTGGCGTTCCCTTCCATACCGTTCCAATCACGAGCCCGCTTGCATCGGTGAAGGATTACTGGCTTTTTACTAAGGAGAACGGTTCACTCGTGCTCAAGTGGGAAAAAAGCGAATACGGACTCGATGACGGCGAGGTACGCACGGTGACAAGCGCCGACAAGAACGTAACGGCAGCCCTTCTTTTCGGCAGCACCGGCACGCGCGCCGCGGCTACGTCTTCAGAAGCGGCAGGATCAGCCGCGCCGGCTCCGGAAGCCCCAAAAGGCTTCTTCGCCCGTATCATCGATCTTCTCCTTTCGTGGTTTCGGCGGCTTTAGTTCATGCTCGAGTACGTCCACGCGTTCCTCGGCGCGCTTGTTTTCTCGGCCGCGATAGAGGGGATCGTGGTTTGGCTTCTGTGCAGGGCTTTCAAAAAAGACCCCCGCATCGCGTGGATAGCCGTCTTCGGAACGCTTTGTACGATTCCGTATGTCTGGTTCGTCTTTCCGACGCTTTTCTGGTATTCAGCGGCGCTTATCGTTTTTCTCGGTGAAGGTTTCGCTTTTTTGCTGGAGGCATTCTTCTATAGATCTATCGGCAAACTTTCGTGGCGTATGGCGCTTTGGTTTTCATTGGCCGCGAACGCGGCATCGTATTTTCTGTTCAAGTTTTGAACGCGCAGCGGGCGCGAAGGTTGGCAAGGCGAGAGATCCGCAGGGCACGCCGGCCTCGAGGAACGGTCCGAGGAAGTGTTGCATTCCGACCTACGTTTATTTTTCACGGCCGTGAAAAATAAACGTATGGGGGGAGTTTTAAAAAGCCTCTGATGAAGGACCCCAGGCTGACGCCACGGGGTGTTTATGTGGGATAAAAGTCACCAGCCGCTGTGGTTCCGCGCGTTTGCGGCCGCATAGCCCCGGCTCGCTAGAGCGCGTGCTCGCCAAGAAAATCGGCCTCTACGACGAAGCGGCTCGTCGCCGAGGCGAACGAGTCGCACGTAACGATGACGAGATATTTTCCGTCAGACGGAAGCGGTATCCGGTTGGCGCTTGCGTCGGCGGCGTCCATAATGCGGATATCGCGCACCGCGTACCGGTAATCGGTCGTCGCCGAAAGGACGTCGATCACGGCGCCCGCGCGGAGATTCTGCACGCCGTCGAACGTCTTGTACGCCAGGTTGCGCACGTTCGGCAGATAGCTCGAGTGCCCGAAGATAAGTACCGTCCCGTCCTCGCCGAGAAGCGCGGTCGTCGGGTAGCGCACCGCGCCGTGGAGGAGTTTTTCATTGAGCATTGAAAGGTCGGTCGAAGACGGATTCGAGACGCTCGAAGAGATGCCGGCGTCCGCGATGACTATCTTCACGGGCTCTTCAGCGGCCTGCTGCTCGAGCGGCAAGGGAACGCTCAGCGGTGCTTCGGGAGCCACCGCGTTGAGGAGATCGGCGCCCGCCGTGCCAGGCGCGAACGGCGAGAAAGAAGATGCGCCGGGCGAACTCGTCGTTGGAGTTTCTTGCACGGCGAGAGGAGCGCCGTGCGGCGCCGGAACAGCATACTGCTGCCCGCGGCTCCCCGTTCCGGGCAGGAGCGTCTCTTCGACGCCGATGACGAGCCGGGTCATAGCGTAGCGGAGGCGGTCATTCGCCGGCGCGCCGAACACGAACCGAGCGCCGGCGTACGCGCCGAAGCCGATGAGTACGACCGCCGCAAAAAGCGCCACCCCGAGCCAAAAACCGCCGTTATCATCCATAGCACTGCTCAGTATACCATAGCCGTTGACAAAATAAAACGACTATGGTAACATTTAATTCGTTGCAGTTCTCCATTCATTTCTTCCCCAGGAGGCATTATGCCGGCACCGTCGTTGTACGGGAGATGGCAAGCATTCGAATCCTCCTCCCCCAAGAAAGCCGTCGTCGTCCGCGACGCGGTATGCTCGCTCTACAAGAAGAGGCACGGAGCAGGACCGATCGACGAAGAGTTGCGCGCCTTGCGCGCAAATCTGGATGAGGCGTCCCAAGGGGCGCTTGGCATAAGAAGTACGACCGACCGAGGGCTCACGATGTGGGCGCTCGCGATGGGCGTCACGCTTCTCGCCGCCGCCGAACGCACGACCTGAGCCGCTCTCCCCCAAGAGCGGCCGTTTTTATTATTCTCCCCCAACTTGGGAGTTTAACTCCCAAGTTGGGGGCTTTTATTATTTATTCTTCGTATTCTCGCACACTTCGTCACTTCGGGGACTGCCCCGACCTCTGAACTTCCGCTATCTCGCGGAACTGCTCGTCGAAATCGGCCGCGATGGCCCAGTCGC
>JAKALC010000040.1 GCA_021813335.1 bacterium
CTGGGTCGATTTTATGATGCGCTTCGAACTCGGCCTCGAAAAGCCGGACCAGCACCGCGCGGTCAAAAGCGCCGCGACCATCGCCGGCGCTTACGTCGTGGGAGGCTTCATTCCGCTCTCCCCGTATCTTTTTGTCGCTTCGGTCTCGCATGCATTCCTCTATTCTGTCGCGGTGACCGCCGCGGCGCTCATCATCTTCGGCTATTTGCGGGGGTATTTCGTCGGCGGCAAGCCGTGGAAGAGTATGCTCCAAACGCTTCTCGTAGGCTCGCTTGCGGCCGGGGCGGCGTTCCTCCTCGCGAAGCTCGTGCCGTAACCTCTTCGGCTCGCCCTGCGTTCGAAAGATGAACCATATGCGCGCGCTCATCATATCGTGGCTCCCTTCCGCCGCTCTCGCGACGCTTATGTGCCTGCTCGTCTACGCCGCGCTCCAACAGGATTACCGGCAATCGCTCAACGATCCCCAGATACAGATGGCCGAGGACGCGGCGGCCTCTTTGAGTTCCGACTACACCCCGGCAGCCGCTCTGCCCCGGAGCGAACCGCCGGTCGATATCGCGCAAAGCCTGCGTCCCTGGGTCGCCGTCTACGACGCTTCCGGTACGCCGCTCGAATCATCCGCGGTCCTCGACGGCGCTCCGCCCCGGCTTCCTGCGGGCGTTTTCGACACGAACCGCTGGAATGGTTTCATAATCGGGCATCATTTCAACGCGGCGCCGCCCGATGAAAACCGCTTCACCTGGCAGCCGAGAGAGGGCGTGCGGCAGGCGGTCGTTCTCGTTGCGTTCTCGACCCCGCACGGCGCTGGCTTCGTAGCCGCAGGGCGTAATATGCGCGAGGGTGAAGCGCGTATCTCGCGGCTTGGCGTTATCGTACTCGCGATGTGGCTCGCGTCGCTCGCGGCGGCGCTTGCCGCGCACGCTCTGAAGCTCTTTACTACGCGTTAGCCGCGCGTATCGCGATGAAGAGGACCGCGATGCCGAGCATCGTCATCGCGGTCGTCCACACCGTCTTGTGGCGATGGTGGCTTTCCGGCAAAAGATCGCTCGCGCCGATGTAGAGGAAGAAGCCGCAGAAGATCGCGAGGATGATCGAGAGCCATTGTTCGGAAAGCGTGAAGAAAAGGGTCGAAAGGATGCCGAAGATCGGCGCAAGAGCGTCCGCGGCAAGCCAGCGCAAACCCTCCCCGCGCGTCCCGCCGCTTTTGAGCACCATATTGACCGTATTGATGCCGTCGGAAAAGTCGTGGACGATGACCGCGACCGCGACCACGGCGCCCACCGCGGCCGATACTTGATACGCGAGGCCGATGGCGACCCCGTCGAGGAAGCTGTGCGTCGAGAGGGAAGCCGCCCCGAGCGCTCCGCGGCCGCGGTGGGCGCGTTCAGCGCCGCTGTCTTCCTCGTGGGCGTGCAGGAGGACCGCGCGGTCGAGGAAGAGGTAGGCGACGAAGCCGAGCGCTACGGTGCTCGTGATCGTCGCGGCGTTCCAGTAGGCCGCGCCGAGCGCAAGCGACTCGGGCAGGAGGTCGAAGAAGGCGACGCCCACTACGGCGCCGGCGCTGAAGCCCAAGATGAGATGGAGGCGGTCTTTGAACCTAAGGGCGAAGAGACCGCCCAGATAGGTAGCGGCGGCGGTGATGATGGCGATGATCCCAAGCATAGCGACAGTATACCATTGCCGCGGGCACGGGCGGCCGCCCCGGCTCGAGCGGGGCGGCCGCTTGACATCGGCGGCCAGATTAGTTAGACTATCTAACTAATTATGGCCGACCGAAAACACGCCGCATTCCGCTTGCATCGCCGCCTGACGCCGCCCGTTGTCGTGGGGGCCGCTTCGCTCATCGCCGCTCTCGCCGTCACCGGCGTCTTCATCTACGCCCACCGCATCCCGCAAAATTCGTCGGCTCTGGTCGAGCGGCGCACGATTACCGATACGGTCGCCGTTTCGGGCATCGTGAAGCCGTCGAAGAGCGTCGATCTTTCGTTCCAGCGCAGCGGGACGATAGCGAACATAGCGGTCGATGTCGGCGCTCAGGTGGCGCCGGGAGACGTCCTCGCGACTCTTTCGAACGCCGACCTCCGCGCGGCCCGCTCGCTCGCGCTCGCGGACCTCGAGATACAAAATGCCAAGCTCTCGTCCCTCGAGAGCGGCACGCGTCCGGAAATTCTCGCGACGCATCGCGCCGCCGTGGCGCAGGCTCTGCAGCAGGCCTATCTCGCGGCCGACGACGCCCTTCACTCGAAGGTCGATCAATTCTTGAGCAATCCGCGCACGCAAACCCCTCAGCTCACGTTCTCGGTCTACGACGGCCAGCTCGTCTCGGATATGCTGACGGCGCGCATTTCGATGGAGGACGTCGTGTCCTCGCTGCAGGGTGCTCTCCTTTCGGGAGACCCGAGCACGGCGGGAGACCTCGTCCCTCGCGCGCTTTCGGCGCTCGACGACCTTGCCAAACTTCAGACTTTCCTCAATACGACGACCATCCTCCTCACGAAGGCGGTTCCGTCGAATATGGTTTCGTCGTCGGCGATCCTCGGCTACGAAGCGAGCGTCGCTGCGGGACGCACGGAAGTATCGCAGGCGTTCTCGGCTCTCAATGCGGCGGAAGGCCAGCTCTCGCTCGATGAGGCGGGAGCCACGGCCGACGATCTCGCCGCAGCGCGCGCCGCGGTCGCCGCGGCGCAGGCCTCGGTCGATTCCGCGAACGCCGAACTTCAAAAGTCGATCATCTATGCGCCTATCGGCGGAACTATCGTCCGGCAGGACGGCAACGTGGGCGAGGTCGTGTCGCCGGGCCAGACGTTCTTGTCGCTCGACTCGGCTTCCCGGTTCCAGGTGGAAGCGTACGTGTCGGAAGCGGATATCGCCAAGATGAAGGTCGGCCTTCCGGTCGCGATCAGCCTCGACGCGTATCCCGGAGCGTCTCTCCCGGCTTCCGTCATCGCGGTCGATCCCGCCGCGACGATGCAGAACGGCGTCCCGTCGTATAAGGTGACCGTGCAGTTCGCGAATGCCGATCCGCGCGTGAAGGCCGGACTTACGGCCAACCTTTCGATCGAAGCGGCAACGGCGAACGATGTCCTCTCCGTGCCCTCGAGCGCTCTCATTATGCGCGGCTCGGACACGTACGTGATGAGGGTAACGAGCGGCGGGGCGCAGGAGCTTGTGCCGGTCGCGACGGGTGTTATCGATCGCGGCGGGTTCGCCGAGATCCTCTCGGGGCTCTCCGAAGGCGACCGCGTGGCGAGCTTCGGCAGCGCTTCGGCAAGCTTCTAATCCGCTAGCGATATTTTTATGGAAACGACGAATACCATTCCGCATATTCCTTCCGCGAAGACGCCGCACACCCGCCGCACGTGGATACGCACCGGCGCTGTCGTTGGACTCATCGCCGTATCGGCCGGCGCTCTCGCGTACTGGATACTTTCGACGAACCGCGTGTACGTCGACAGCGCGCTCGTCGAGGCTCCGACCATCGACCTCGCGCCGGCCTCGGGCGGAAAAGTGCAGCAGCTCTTCGTGAACGAAGGGGACCAGGTCCTCGCCGACGCGCCGATCGTACAGGTCGGCAACGAGCTCGTGAAGGCCAAGACCGCGGGCATCGTCATTTCGCTTCCCGAGCAGGTCGGCTCTCTCGTGGCGCCGGGCGAGACCGTGGCGGAGATGATCGATCCTCAGACGCTGCGCATCGTCGGAAAACTCGACGAGAACAAGGGGCTCGACGAAGTCGCCGTCGGCGATCGCGTCGTCTTCACGGTCGACGCTTTCGGCAGCAAGCTTTTCCCGGCCGTCGTCGACGAGGTGAGTCCGTCATCGGCGCAATCGGGGATCGTTTTCAATATTTCGAACACGCGGGAAACGCAGCAGTTCGTCATCAAGGCGCGCTACGATGTCGCCGCCTATCCGGAGCTCAAGAACGGTATGTCGGCGCGGATGTGGATCTACACGCGATCGTAATGCCGTGCCGGAGCGCCGCCCATCGCCTATGAAAGAAGGAACTTCCCGCTGGTTGGTGCTCGCCACGGTCATCGTCGGGACTTTTCTCGGCCGCCTCGATCAGACCATCGTCAATCTCGCGCTGCCGAAGATGATCGGCGATTTCGGCATCACGGTGTCGACCGCGGGCTGGATTGCGACCGCATACATCCTCGCGAACGCCGTTTTCGTCCCGGTGTGGGGGAAGCTCGGCGATACGATCGGCCGCAAAAAGGTGTATATCATCGGCTTCTCGATCTTCATTCTGGGATCGGTGCTCGCCGGTCTCGCGTGGAACTTCGGTTCGATGATCGTCTTCCGCGTCATCCAGGCCATCGCGTCGTCGGCGGACTATCCGACGGCTATGGCTATTCTCGCGGTAACGTTCCGACAGGGCCGGGAGCGCGCGCAGGCCCTGGGCATCTGGTCGGGTTCCTTCGCTGCGGCGTCGGTGTTCGGCCCTCTTCTGGGGGGTCCTTTGATAGATACCTTCGGCTGGCGCTCGGTCTTTCTCGTCAACTTGCCGGTGGGGATCATCGGCATCCTGATGGCGCAGGCGTACATCAACGAATCCGTGTCGGAGCGCAAGACGCTCCGCTTCGACTGGTGGGGTTCGCTCTCGCTCGGCGCCGCGCTCTCGGCGCTCGTTCTCGTGCTCGACCGCGGCCTCGATTGGGGCTGGTCCTCGGCGCCGGCCCTGGCCTGCTACGCCGCCATCGCCCTCTTCACGATGCTTTTCTACCGCATCGAGCTGGCCCATCCGGAACCCATCGTCGACCTAAAATTTTTCAAGATACCGGTCTTCGTCAACGCGCTCAGCAACAACTTCATCGTCTTTATGGGTCTTATGGGGAGTATGTTCCTTCTGCCCATCTTCGCGCAGCAATTCTTGGGATACGACGCGACGCAGACCGGGTATCTCTTTATGCCGATGGCCTTCGCGATGGTCGGCGCGGCTCCGTTCGGCGGCGCGCTTACCGGCCGCGTCAAGGCGAGCTACGTCATCTTCGCATCGACCCTGACGGCGGCGTTCGGCCTCTACCTCTTTTCCTTCATCGATCCGCTCTCGACCGCGCTCGATCTCATCGTGCCGCTCGTCGTTATGGCATTCGGCCTCGGCTTCGGAATGTCGCAGCGCACGGCGGTCGTGGCTTCGGTCGTGCCCGAGCGCGAAATGGGCGCCGCATCCGCGGTTTTGGCGCTCGTGCGAAATATTTCGGGAGCGTTCGGCATCGCGCTCTTCGGCACCATCCTTCAGAACTCGACGAACGCGAACGTTCTGTCGATAGCGCAGAACAGCGCCATCCGGAGCGCCAATCCGCTCGTCATACAGCAGGGCATCGCGCTCATCGAGCTCAAAGCCGACGTCGCCGCGTACTCGACCGTCTTTCTGACTTCGGCCGCCATCGTCGCCGTCGGAGCTTTCTTCGCGCTTCTTATGCGGGTCGACCACGAGCGCAAGCCGGCGGCCGAGCATTTGGTTATGGAATAATAGACGTATCGTATGGCCTCGAGATTGCGGCACACCGAAGAACTTCAGGAACTCGCTTCGCTTATTTTCGCGACGCGCCGCCTGATGCGCCAGCGGCTCGCGGCGGCGTTCGGGCCCGCCGACCCCTCGACCTGGCTTCATATGGAGACCTTGTTCTTCCTGCATAAGCATACGGGCGCCTCGATGCGCGCGGTCGCCCTGCATCTTTCCATCACCATCCCTTCGGCTTCCGCGCTCGTCTCCAAGCTCGTGCGCGCGGGATTCGTGAAGCGCTCGTCGGGCAAGGATAAGCGCATGGCGCGGCTTTCGACGACGGCGAGAGGCGCGCGCGAGCTCGCTCGCGCGCGCCGCATCGCGACGGAAACCCTCCGAGAGCTCTTCGGAGACCTGCGGCCGGAGGAGCTCCACGAGCTGCTCCGTATCCTCCGCCGAGCGACGCGCGCAGCGTAGCCTCGCGGCCTCGGCGTCTGCGGATGCGGTATACTACGAGCATATGACGCTCGCCGAAGAATTGCGCCCGCGCGTGAAAGGAGAGATCGACGACTCTCCCGCGACGCTCGAAAAAGACAGCCACGACGCGAGTCTCTTCGCGATGCGGCCGCAAGTCGTCGTCTCGCCCAAGGACGCCGATGATGTCGCGGCCGCCGTGCGCTTCGCTGCGGAAGAAAAGGCGGCGCATCCCGACCGCGACATCTCCGTGACGGCGCGATCCGCGGGGACCGATATGTCGGGCGGGCCTATCAACACGTCCATCATTTTGAATATGCTGCCGCACTTCGACCGCATCCTCGAGATCGGCGATGATTATGCGGTGGTCGAGCCGGGCGTTTTTTACCGAGATTTCGACAAGGCGACGCAGGAGAAGGGGCTCGAATTGCCGAGCTATACCGCCTCGCGCGAAATAAACACCGTGGGCGGTATGGTCGCCAACGACTCGGGCGGCGAAAAAAACCTCAAATACGGGAAAACCGACCGTTACATCGAGGAACTTGAAGTTGTCCTCTCCGACGGGCAAAAACACATCCTGAGGGATCTCAAGGGCGAGGAGCTCGCGCGCAAGCTCCAGGAATCTTCGTTCGAGGGCGAACTTTATCGAAAAATGTCGGCGCTTATCTCGGACAACCGCGCGCTCATCGAACGCGCGCGGCCGAAGGTCAGCAAAAACTCCTCCGGCTACGCGCTTTGGGAGCTGGGCGACGGCGCGAACGAGCTGAATCTGGCGCGGCTCATCTGCGGTTCCCAAGGGACGCTCGGCATCGTGACCCGCATACGCTTTTCCCTCGTGCGCCCTAAAAAATATTCTTCGAT
>JAKALC010000041.1 GCA_021813335.1 bacterium
ACGGGTCTTCGACGATGGCGATCGCGTCGCGCTCGTCGACCGGAAGGCCGTAGAAGTGCGGACCGCGGAAGCAGGCGAAGTCGACGAACCGGTCGAACCAGTCCGCGCGCCCCGACTCTTTGAACACCCGGAAGTAGGTGAAGAGGGCGGTCGGATTGCTGAACACGCCGCCCGGGCATTTTTCATACCGCGACTTCGCGCCCGCGGGGTGCGGCGCCGAGTCGGTTCCGAGGAACGGTACGCCGCTCTCGACGACGAACTTACACAGCGCTTCCCGGTCTTGTTCCCGCTTCAGAACCGGTATCGAGTAGCATACGGGATTCATCCCGCCGCGGAAGAGCGAGTTCCGGCTCCACACGAGATACTGCGGAGCCACCGTGGCGCCGATCGTGTGGCCGTCGCGCGCCCATTGCTCGAGGATGGGGACCGTGCGTCCGCTCGAGACGTGCTCGAACACCACCTTGATCCCCCTATGCCTCCTGATCAGGTCTTCGACGTAGGGAAGGGCGAGCGGCTCCCGGTCGAACACGTCGATCTCCCTGCCGCTCCTCGTGAACACGGGTTCGGCGTGGATGAGGAGCTTCATTCCGAGTTCCCGCATCGCGCCGAACACCGGGTCGAGCCTTTCGAGCTCGTTGAAGTCGACGCCCTCGGCGCTCTGGGTCGTGCCGCCCTTGGGATAGAGCTTGGCGGCTATCCACGCGCCGTCCTCGAAGCCCTGCCGCACGACCTTGGGGTCGGTGTCGGGCTCGAGGTAGAGCGGCACGTTGACGTCGAAGTGCGAGTTCACCTTGCGGCCAGCCCTCAGGATGACGCTGCGATACTCTTTGGCCTGTTCCGGCGTGCGGATGCGATTCTTGCCGAGGTTCGGCATCGCGGTCGCGTACCGGTAGTGCCGCGCGGCTTCCGGTACGACGGTCCAGAGCATCTCGCCCTCGCGGTAGTGGGTATGCATATCCGACGGCCACGGCATCGGCCAGCCGCCAACTTTGGGGTCGAATTTCCGTTCCATTTGTCTATCCTCCTGTGAGAGCGGCGTTGTGCCGCGGACAAAAATCTCGCGGCACTGTACTCCTTGTGTAGCTACCGCGCAAGCAAAAGAAAAGGCCTGCATCGCATCGCGATGCAGGCCGTCGTCCGTATTCTAGTAGCCGTCCTTGCACGTGTCGAAGTACGGTTCGGCCTCGGGGAGATCCGAAAGCTCTTCGACGATGTGGGAAAAGACGCGCGGCCCCGCTTCGAGGAAGGCGGTCCCGACTTGGAGCCCGCAGACGCCGGCTTTCAATAGCTCGAGCGCGTCCCGGCCGGTGAAGATGCCGCCGACGCCGATCACACCGATCGACGGGGTGAGCATCGCCCGTAGCTGTTTCGCGACCCGGAGCGCCTCCTCTTTGAGCGGCGCGCCCGCGAGGCCGCCCAGGTGGTTGCCGCCGCTGTGGTTGAGCGCGTGCCGCCCGTCTTCTCGCGGAAGATCCCGGTTGGGGAGCGTATTCACTGCGACCACGTTCTCAACGATGTGCTGCGGCGCGTTATCGAACTCGGTCGCGAGCAGGTTGAGCACGGCATTCGGAACCGGAGAGATCTTGACGTCGACCCTTCTGCCGGGACCGAGCTGTATGGCCGTGCGGCGGAGTATCTCCCTGACAAGCGGCGGATGGTACGAGGGGATCGGTTTTTGCGTTCCGTCCTCTCCCCACACGTTGGGACAGCCCAGATTGAGCTCGGCCGCGTCCGCGCCGGCCTTGAAGGCGGTCTCGGCGAGGAACGCATACTCGTCGGGCTCGAAGCCCGCGACGGTCACCCGCAACTGCTTCCCGTACCCGCGCACTATCGCGGCGCACGTGCGGATGACCTCGACGAATGTCTTCATACCGAGCGAGGGCAATCCTCTCGAATTGAGCGACCACCGCGAGCGCGGGTGGTAGTAGTACGTCTCGCCGCTATTTCCTTCGCGCGGCAGGACGGTCATCGGGCCGATCGTGATATGCGTCACGACCGACCTCGCTAACCTCTCCATTTCCTCGAGCCGGAGATTGGTGGTTCCCGCGGGCCAGCTTACGGTGCCCGCGGCATTACCCAGCGTGAACTTCATAGCGCCCCTCCTTTCCCTGCGTGACAGGTTTGTGGAACTGAACTTCAGGTCTCGTCGCACCATACCACAGGCCTCTCTGATTGTCAGCGAGGCCCCAGGCGGGTACAGTAATACAGCGGGCTCAATTGAAACTATGCGCCCCTAGCTCAGCTGGTTAGAGCACCGAGCTTATAATCGGCAGCGAGTGAGCAAGGAAAATTTACTTTCCGTTGCGAGCGAGCGAACCAATTATATGAAAATATAATGACGAGCGAGTGCAATTGAAAATATGTGTCCGCCTGTAGCTCAATGGTAGAGCACCGAGCTTATACCTCGGCGGTTCTAGGTTCGAGTCCTAGCGGGCGGACAGATATTTGCAGCTTGCGGGAGCGATGTCATTATATCGAAGCTATGCCTCGGCGGTTCTAGGTTCGAATCCTAGCGCGCCCGCTCGCATTGCTATTCGAAGTGAAAGCCGCGCGTGCGGCTCTCGAGCTCGCTCGCGAGAGCCGGATATCCGGCGAGCGTCTCGTCTTCCTCGACGAGCGCAAGCGCTTCGCTGCGCGCCGCTTCGACGAGCTTCAGGTTCTCGAGCGCTTCCATACCGACGTCCGAGATGCCCCATTGTTTGCGGCCCGAGAGTTCGCCCGCGCCGCGCTGCAGAAGGTCCATCTCCGCGAGCTCGAAGCCGTTTTTCGCGGTCGTGAGCGCCTTGAGCCGCGCTAGCGTGCGCTCGCCGCGCGTTTCGGGGCAGACGAAGCAGTACGCCTGGTGGCTGCTGCGTACGACGCGCCCTCGCAGCTGATGCAGTTGGGCGAGGCCGAAGCGCTCCGCGCCCTCGATGAAAATAATCGTCGCATTCGGCACGTTGACCCCGACCTCGACGACCGATGTCGCGACCAAGATAGCGGTCTCGCCCTCCGAGAATTTTTTCATTGCCCGGTCTTTTTCCGCGGGCTTCATTTTGCTGTGGAGGATGTCGATCTCGTACTCGGGGAACACGTCCTTTTTGAGCCGCTTCGCCTCCTCCTTGACCGACTTTGCCATAACGGCGAGCGCTTTCTCCGGATCGGGCTCGTCGATGCGCGGACAGATGACGTACGCTTGCCGCCCGGCTTTGAGCTCCGCGCGCATTTTCGCGTAAGCCGCGCCGCGCGCTTCGGGGGAGACCACTTCCGTGATGATGGGCTTGCGACCCGCGGGCATCTCGTCGAGCACGGTGAGATCGAGGTCGCCGTAGACGGTGAGCGCGAGCGTGCGGGGGATGGGTGTTGCGGTCATCGAGAGAAGGTGCGGCAGCCGCTCCTCCTTCCGCGCGAGCTTGCGGCGCTGATTCGTCCCGAAGCGATGCTGCTCGTCGATGACGACGAGCGCAAGATGCTTGAACCTCACCTCCCTCTCGATAAGCGCGTGCGTGCCGATGAGGATAGGTATCTCGCCGTTCTCGACCCACTTGAGAAGCTGCGAGCGGGAAATGGTCGTCGCTTTGTCGCGCGCTATCTTCGACGGGAATTTGTAGCAGCCGCTTCCCGTAATGAGCCCGATGTTGATCGGGTGCGTTTCAAAATATTTTATGAACGACTCGAAGTGCTGCTTCGCCAATATCTCGGTCGGCGCCATATAGGCGACTTGCAGCGTGCCGAAGGTCTGGCCCTGGGGCCGCGTCCTCACGACGGCGTACGCCGCCGTCGCCGCGACGGCGGTCTTTCCGCTCCCCACGTCGCCCTCGAGGAGCCGCGACATAGGATGCCCCGCGCGCATATCGGCAACGATCGAGCCGATCGCGCGCTTCTGCGCCCGCGTCTCTTTGAAGGGGAACGCCGCGGTAAACGAGTCGATGTCGCGGGACGTCGCTTCGATCGAAAAACTTTTTTCCCGCCGGTGCGCGAGGCGTTCGCGCTGGCGCGCGAGCTGGATGAAGAAGACCTCCTCGAACGCGAAGCGCTTGCGCGCCGCCGCCGCGTCCTTCGGGTGGTGTGGCGTATGAATGACGACAAGCGAGGTCCGCAGGGAGGGCAAGTGGTAGCGCTTCAGAAGGTCGGGAGGCAGCGGGTCCTCGATCTGGTCGAGAACGCCGCTCGCGAGCGCTCTCGCTACCGCGTGCCGGAACCATAGCGACGTGACGCCGCTCGACTCCGGATATACGGCGAAGAAGCCGGTGGGCGCCGCCGGCGCGCGCTCCGCAGGAGCGGCCGCCTCGAACAGGCCCGCGTCGGTCCCCGAAACGCGCTCAAGATGCGGATTGGCGAGGTAGAGTTTTTTCCCGCTGCCGCTCACTTTCCCCGATGCGCGCACGAGGGTTCCGTCGGTCCACATCTTGGCGATGTAGGGCTGGTTGAACCACATCGCCTTTATCTTTCCGGTCGAATCGGCGATGAATCCTTCGGCCACGGGTATCTTCCGCCGCCAGGACTTCCTGGTCTCGAGCTTCTCAAGGGTACCCACGACCGAGGCATCGGCGCCAGCGGTGAGCCCTGCGATCGTCGTCTCGCCGCCGGCTTCGTCGTAGCGGAAGGGGAAATGAAAAAGGAGATCGCGCACCGTCCCGATGCCGAGCTTATGCAGAGCGGCCTTGTGCGGCGCCGAGAGGCGGAAGGCCTCGGAGAGAGGTGTTGAGGGATGCATTGAAAAAATATAACACTCTGCGCGGTGCCTACAAAAAACCCGCGCAGTCGGCATGCGCGGGCCCGCCCCTAGGGCGAGTGCTTGGCGTCCTGTTCGCCGAGGTATCGGAACAGCTCGCCGTAGGTCTTTACTGCCCTGGGCAGCGTGAGGAGGACCGCGTTGCACCGCGTGCACTTCAGCATACTGAAGGTTGTCCGCTCGAGAATGACGACGGGCCCGCTCGTACAATACGGATGATATCCGACGACGTGGCTGTCGAGCTCGGCGAGTCGCCGCCCTTCGAAGCGTTCGGGCCCGAAGAGGGAGATGGCGCCCCTCGGCGCGAAAAAGGTCCGCATCGTTCGCGTCATAGGCCCTCCGCGAGAGAGAACATCTCCCCTAAGTGTGCCGTATGCGCGCCCGGCAGGCAATCCTCGCGGGAAATTTTGGATTCCGGGCGCCTGCGCGGTATACTGCTTCCACTATGGCCAAACATACCAGCAAGAACAGCATCCCCGCACAGGCGCTCGCGCTCCACAAGAAGCTCCGCGGAAAGATCCGCATCGAACCCGCGCTCAAGGTAAAAGACCGCGCCGCGCTCTCGCTCGTCTATACACCCGGTGTCGCCGCCGTATCGACCCACGTCGCGAAGCGCCCCGGGGAGGCGCGCGATTACACCATCAAGGGGAGGATGGTCGCCGTTATTTCCGACGGTTCCGCCGTCCTGGGGCTCGGCAACATCGGCGCATTGGGGGCGCTGCCGGTGATGGAAGGGAAGTGCGCTCTCTTCAAGACCTTCGCGAACGTCGACGCGTTCCCCATCGTTCTCGATACGCAGGACACGGAGAAGGTCATCGAAGCGGTGCTCGCCGTGGCACCCGCGTTCGGCGGCATCAACCTCGAAGACTTCGCCGCGCCGCGCTGCTTCGAGATAGAGGCGAGGCTCAAGGAGAAGCTCGATATTCCCGTGATGCACGACGATCAGCACGGCACGGCGATCGCGGTCTTGGCAGGCCTCATCAATGCGGCGAAGGTCGCCCGCAAGAAGCTGCCTGAACTTCGCGTCGTCATCTCCGGCGCGGGTGCTGCGGGAACGGCCATCGCGAAGCTTTTCCTCCTCGCGGGCATCCGCGATATCATCGTGCTCGACAGCAAGGGCACCATCACGCACGGCCGCGAAGGCCTCGCGGGGCACAAGCTCGAGCTTTCGGAAGCGACGAACCCGCGCGCGGTCGCGGGAGGGCTAGACGAAGCGCTCCGCGGCGCCGATGTCTTCATCGGCGTTTCGGGCCCCAACCTTATGAACGCCTCGCACGTGCGCCGTATGGCGGAGAAGCCGATCGTCTTCGCGATGGCGAACCCGACGCCCGAGATTATGCCCGAAGAAGCGAAAAAGGGCGGCGCCTACATCGTCGCGACCGGCCGCTCCGACTTTCCGAACCAAATAAACAACTCACTCGTATTCCCGGGCGTTTTCCGCGGGGCTCTGGACCGCCGCGTGCCGAAAATAACCGATGAGATGAAGCTTCGCGCCGCGAAGAATCTCGCCGCGCTCGTCGCGAGGCCCACGCCCGACAAGATCGTTCCCGACCCGTTCGACCGGCGCGTCGCGCCCGCGGTCGCGAAGGCGATACGCTAACCCGCTCTACTGCGCCGCAGGTTCGAGGCGAAGCTCCGAGGGCGGCGGGGCCTTTCCGACGTGAAGCCACTTTACGAACTCGCCGACCTGCATAAAGACGAACGCCCATGCCCACACGAAGATCGCAAGCCGCCAGGAGATGCCCGCGGGCATAAGGAAGCCGGATACGGCAAGAAGGGTCGCCGCGGCCTGCGTCGCGCCTGTGGCCGCGATGACGCCCCAGCTCGGAAGATACCGCCACCAGCGT
>JAKALC010000042.1 GCA_021813335.1 bacterium
GGCTTTCGTCCGCGCGAGCGCTTCACGCGGCGTTCGGCGCCAGACAATGTTCGCCGTGCGCCGGAGGAATCGCCTCTGGCGCTTCGCGTATACGAGCTCCCATCGCTCAAGTTTCGTTGCGAGCTCTTTCTTTGAAATTTTTCCGTCGAGATATTCCGCAAGGAATGCAAATTCGGCACCGAGCGCCTCATAGCGTTTTTTTGAAAGCCGCGCGCGCAAGCGCCTCGCCTCGGCGACGAGGCCTCGTCGGAGATGCGCGTTCACGCGTTTGCGTATTGCGCGGAAATGTCCTGCGGGTGAGGGGTTCGTGCCGAGCCACAGTACGTCGAGCACTCGATCACTCGCTGATGCGGTGCGCGGCGGCACGGCTCCGAGCGCTTCCGCTATCTCGATGGCGCGGATAAGCCGCACCTTATTGTGAGGGTCGATATCCGCCGCGCGGCGCGGGTCGAGCCGCTTGAGCAGCGTGAAAAGCTGCGGCGCCTCTTTGCGCGCGAGCTTCGCTCGCAGCTTCGCGTTGGGCGCGACCTGCGGGAGAGGCGGATGGGAGAGGAGAGCGTCGGCATAGAACCCGGTGCCGCCGACCACGATAGGGACCTTGCCGCGCCGCGCGATGTCCGCGATGAGCCGCGCGCCTTCGCGTGCAAAGCGCCCCGCGCTGTACTGTCGGCGAGGATCGGCGACGCGGAGAAGGTGATGGGGGACGCCGCGCATCTCGGCCTTCCTCGGCGTGCCCGCGATGACGTCCATACCGCGGTAGATCTGCCGCGAATCGGCGGAGATGATCTCGCCGCGCAATTTTCTGGCGAGTGCGACGCCGAGCGCCGTTTTTCCCGACGCTGTGGGTCCCACAATGGCGATGACTTTTTGCATAGAAACAACTGAACCTTATCGTATTTTCGACAAAAGAAAAAGGCGGCCTATAGCCGCCTCGGTGGAAATGCTGCTTGTACCGCGGGAGCCGCTCAGGCCGCTCTCTGCGTCCCGGCGTATCTTTCGCGAGCGAGGTACTCGAGCACGGTCTTGCCGTCGCCGTGGCTGATCCTCTTCTCGCCGGCTCTCGCGAGTTCATCGACGATGCCGGCGAGCGTGAATGCCGCGTGAAGGCCGAAGCCCCGCTTCCGCAGATAATCGGCCCCGCCCTGCTCCCGGTCGACCAGTACGACGACGTCGCGCACCCGGTATCCGGCTTTGGTAAGGACGCCGATGCCTTCGTCCTTGCTGCCTCCCGCGGTGATGAGATCGTCGACGACCAGGACGGTCGTCGTATCCCTGCCGCGGACCGGCGGGAGGCCGCCGTCGCTTTTGATGCCGGCGATCGCGCGCTTCTCGGCCGAGGTCTCTTTGCCGAGCACGAGGAGCGGGATCTCCATCCCGCAGCGTTTGGCCGCCACCGCAAAGGCGTAGGCGAGCGGCGTCCCCGCGTTCGGAAGGCCCGCGACGCCGTCGAACGGAAGATACTGCCGGCGCGCGAGGCACCACAGCGCGGCGCCGATCTCTCCCACGAGTTGGGGCGTCAAAGGCCCCGGTTTCGGATTGTCGGGCGTGCGCAGGTTGAGATAGATGGGCGAGAGCGGCGCCTGGGGCTGCGTCTCGTGGATCTTCAATTTGAATCCCCCCTTGGTGTCGATCTTCACGGCGCCGGCGTCGAAAAGTCGAGCCGGTAGAGACGACTGGGAAGCGGTTTTCTTGATCACGATCCCTCCTTTGCGTTGTAACGGTTCGTCGAGGTGCTACGGATATCCGCAACGGACGATACCACTCTTCCTACGGGAATGGAAGCACTCGTCCCTTGCCGCCCGTCCGGGTGTCCGCTATAGTGCCTGCGGCTGCTCCGATCCCACAACACGCCAGAGGAGGTCCTATGGATCGAACGATCCAGCGCATCATCCCGTATGACCGCAGCATCGTCGTCGCTGCGGATGTTTCGTCTCCAGCGGCCGCGGCGTTTCTCGCCGGGGCGCTCAAGGGCGTCAACCGCATCGGCGGCTTCAAGGTCGGCCTCGAACTCGGTCTCGCCGGGCTCAAGCAGACGGTCGATGCCATTCGCAATGTCGATCCGAACGCGGCGGTCATCTACGACCATCAGAAGGCCGGGAACGATATCCCGGAGATGGGCGCCAAGTTCGCAAAACAGGTGAAGATGGCCGGCTGCGACGCGGCGATACTCTTCCCGTTCGCGGGGCCCGAGACGCAGGAGCGCTGGACGAAGGACTGCCAGGACGCCGGCCTCGGCATCATCGTGGGCGGCGTTATGACGCATCCGAAATTTCTCGTAAGCGAAGGCGGCTACATCGCCGACGATGCGCCGGAGCGCATCGTCCGGCTTGCCTGCGCGCTCGGGGTCCGTGATTTCGTCGTGCCCGGCACGAAGATCGCCTGGGTCGAGAAGCTCCACGGCATCCTCGTCGAGGAGCTCGGCATCGCGAATTTCGTCCTCTATGCCCCGGGCTTCATCACTCAGGGCGGCGACATCAGCGAATGCGGGCGCGCCGCGGGGGCCTACTTCCATCCCATCGTGGGCCGCGACATTTACGGCAAGGCTACGGCCGCGGAAATGCGCGAAGCCGCGGTACGATTGGTGCGCGCGCTTTCGGCGTAGTATTGGAAAGCGTCATCAAAAACCCTGTCTCGGCAGGGTTTTTTCTTTCGTAAGTGGGCGAGGAGGGAGTCGAACCCTCACGACCTTGCGGTCACGCGATTTTGAGTCGCGGTCGTCTACCAATTCCGACACTCGCCCGTCCACCCTACGGTATACCGTACGGCGCAAAAAGTACATAACGGCCCTTCTGTATGAACGTTTTTAACGATATACTTCTCGTTATGTCGTCAGCATTTTACGGGAACTCGATCTTCTGGGTCGAGGTCGAAAAGATAAAGCCGAATCCTTTCCAGCCGCGCCGCGAGTTCGAAGAGGCGAAACTGCGGGATCTCGCGAACTCCATCCGCCAATATGGCGTCCTACAGCCCCTCGTCGTCACGCGCCGCGAGACGCAGAAGGAAGACGGCGGGCTCGCGGCCGAGTATGAGCTCATCGCCGGCGAGCGGCGCTTGCGCGCGAGCCGGCTCGCGGGCCTCGCGCAGGTGCCCGTCATCATCAGGACCTCGGACGAGGGCGATCGCGCCAAGCTCGAACTCGCCATCATCGAGAACCTCCAGCGCGAAGACCTCAACCCCATCGACCGAGCCAAGGCGTTCGACCGTCTCGTCAAGGAGTTCAGCTTCAAGCATACCGATATCGCTTCGCGCGTCGGCAAGAGCCGCGAATACGTTTCGAACACGATACGCCTCCTCCTTATGCCCGAGGAGATGCAGACGGCGCTCGCCGAAGGGCGCATCGCCGAGGGCCATACCCGCCCTCTGCTTATGCTCATCGACCGGCCGCAGGAACAGACGACCCTTTTTCGCGAGATAATGCTCAAGAAGATAACCGTGCGCGACGCAGAATCGATAGCGCGGCGCATCGCCTTCGATCGCGTGCGCAAGAAGGAGTATCTCTACGCGCCGGAGATCCTCGAGATGGAAAAAGAGCTGACGGAAAAGCTCGGCACGCGCGTCGCCATCGAGCCCAAGGAGCACGGCGGCAAGCTCTCCATCGATTTCTTCGGCGAGGACGATCTGCGCTCGCTCTTCGCGGCGCTCAACAGCTTGCTGGCCCAGCGCTCGGCCGTCCCGGGAGCGTCCGAAACCCCGGCCTCGGCCGAAGGCGGCGAGGCTTCTGCCGGCGCCGAAGCGCTCGACGACCGTTCTGCGCAAGAAAAAGAGGTCGACGAAAACACGTTCGACCCCGACAGTTTTTCCATCTGATTTGCGCGAAAAGAAAATGCGCTGAGCCCTCGCGAGGGCTCAGCGCATAATGTCCGTGGCGCAGCTTACTTTTGCGCCGGAATGAACGTGTCGAGGAGAAGTACCTCGATATCCAGACGCAAGCCGGCGAGCGCGGACTTGATCTTTCCCCACTCGCTTAGGGGCGTATCTTTCGGCGCGACGATCCGCAAGAACGGGCGGGCGCGCCCTTCGGTATCGATCACTCCGCTTGAGATGTTAGTGACGACCACGTCGTCGAGGTTCATCCCCGTGCTCCGCAGCGCGCACAGGATCTGCTCCGCGCGCATCGCTGCTTGGCCCGAAGGCAATCCGTACAGCTCAATGTTCGGCATCCCGATTCCCCCCTGTTGTGATGTTCCGTATTCCGGCGGCAACAATATCAGAAAAACAAAGTTCGTCAATAGGCGGCAAAAACGATTCGTTCCCATCCCGTTCTTCGGGTGTGCGTCTAGCTCTTCTTCTCTTCCTCGAGGGCGCTTCTGATGTGGCGCCGCGCCAGGGTCGTCTTCGCGATATCGAGCCACTTCGCGGTCGGATGCGCCGACTTCTTCGTTTCGATGTGCACGATATCGCCGTTATGAAGCACGGTCGAAAGCGGCACGAGCTTGCCGTTCACCTTCGCGCCGGAAATATGGTCGCCGATGCTCGAATGGATCATATAGGCGAAATCGATCGGCGTCGCGTCGATGGGAAGGTCGACGACGTCGCCCTTCGGCGTAAAGGCGAAGACGCGGTGGCTGAAGATGTCCGACTTGATGGCCGACTCGAAATCGGGTTCGTCGTCGCTTTCGGCAAGTTCCGCGAGCCAGCTCGGATTCTTTCCCGCTTCGTAGCGGTGCCCCGGGCCGGATGAGGCGCGGCGCTCCGAGGGCGCTTCCTCGCTGCCCGGTTTCTTGCGCATACGGGAGAACTTGGGCAAAAGGCTTTTTATCCAATCGAAGCTCGATTGCCGTCCTCCCGCCGGCCCTTCCGCGCCGCTTTCGCCGTTCTCTTTGTACGAGACGTGCGAGGCGATGCCGTAGAGCGCCTCGTCGTGCATCTGCCGGGTGCGTATCTGTATCTCGACGATGCCGCCGCCGCCCGTGAATACGGTCGTGTGCAGGCTCTGGTAGCCGTTCGGCTTCGGGAAGGCGATGTAGTCCTTTATCTTGTTAGGCAGGGGCTGCCAGAGCCGGTGCACGATGCCGAGCACGCGGTAGCATTCGGGGATCGTATCGACAATGACGCGCAGGGCCGCGATGTCGTATACTTTTTCGACCTCGCCGCCCTTGCGCTTCAGCTTTTGCCACAGGCTGTAGAGCCCCTTCACGCGGTAATCGGTCTCGAAATGGGTGATGCCGTCTTTCGCGAGCGCGCGGCGCAGCGTGCGTATCATCGAATCGAGCTCGCCTTGCGCCGCGCGCTCCCGCTCCTCGGCGAGCTTCTTTATCTCCGCGAACTCTTTCGGGTACGAGTGCTCGAACGCGAGGTCCTCAAGCTTCTGGCGGATGACGCTCATACCGAGGCGATGGGCGATGGCCGCGTAGATGTCGAGCGTCTCGAGCGCGATGCGCCGGCGCTTCTCCTCGGGCACGAAGGAAAGCGTGCGCATATTGTGGAGCCGGTCCATAAGCTTGATGATGAGCACCCGCACGTCGCGGGAAGTCGCCACGAGAAGCTTGCGCAAGCTCTCGCGGTGCCGCTCGATACCGTGGTACTTGAGGCGGCCGAGTTTCGTGACGCCCTCGACGAGAAAGCGCACTTCCTTGCCGAACTCTCTCTCTATCTCTTCGGGCGCCGTACCGCGGTCTTCGACCGTGTCGTGCAAGAGCCCCGCCGCGATCGTTTTGGCGCCCATACCGATGAGCGCGAGATTCTTCGCGGTCTCGGCGAGGTGCGTGAAGTACGGCTCGCCGGAAAGCCGCGTATGGCCCTGGTGGACGCGCTCGGCGAAAGCGTAGGCTTTTTCGATAAGCGCCTTGTCCTCGGCGGAAGGCGCGCTCATAAGCGCGATGATGTCGTGAGCATTCTCGACCGGCTGCTCATCTCTCATTCGTCAAGGATAGAGCGCGGGCCGGAAATCGGCAAGCGCGGCAGAACTACGCCTCCTTCTTTTTCCGAGCGAAGCCGCGGCGCTTCTTTTCCTCCTTGAGTATCTCGAGGGCGCGTTCGAGGCGTATCGTGTAGACGTCGTCGGTCTTGAGCGAGCGGAAATCTCCTTCGTGGACGATGTACGGGCCGAAGCGGCCGATGCTCGCGACGACGGGTTTGCCCGTCGCGGGATGTGCGCCGAGTTCCCGCGGGAGCGAGAGGTAGTGGAGAGCGTCGTCGAGCGTAACCGACGCGGGATCTTTGCCTTTGGGGATGCTTGCGCGCCGCGGCTTGGTCTTCGCGCCCTTTTTCGACTCGCCAACCTGGACGAACGGGCCGAAGCGGCCGGAGAGAACATAGATGGGCTCGCCGGTTTCGGGATAGGAGCCGACGGACTGCGCGGGCTCTTTCGACATTACCTCGCCCGTCTCCGACCGCGCGCCCGTGCAGTCAGGAAAGCGCGAACAACTCATAAACTTACCAATGCGCGAGAGCTTGTAGACCATCGGTGCGCCGCACTCGGGGCAGGGGAATTCTTTCGGCGCTTCTCCGAGATCGGTCAGCTTGCCGGCCTCCTTGCCCTTCGCCTGGACATCTTTATGGAACGGCCCGTAAAAATCGCGGAGCGTCTTCTCG
>JAKALC010000043.1 GCA_021813335.1 bacterium
ATCGGTTCTATCGTGGCATTGGTCGTGCTCGCCCCGGGGAATGCCAGGGTAAAGCCACTGGTGCTGGTGCGATCGGCCGCGGGGGTGATCACCGCGCTGTCGGGGGCCGGGGCCAGGACCGAGGCCACGGTCCACTTCTCCAGCGTCGGCGACAAGCGCCTGGTGAACGCCGTGATGCTGGGCGCGCTCTCGTGCCTGCCGCAGTGCCCCGTCTCGGCCGCGCCCGAAACGCACAATTTGATCTGGTTATGCTTGCGAAGATACGGCATCGTGGTCGTTTTCTTTGATGTTATCACACGGGACGCCCTAGAGCGAAATATGCCTACCACTCGATGAGAGTATGTTCTCCCGCGCTGGGAGCGATCGCATCGACGCCCAAGCGGTCCCGTATACGCTGCGCGAGAAAACCAGCCGAGGCAGGCTCACCCATTACGACGAAGGCTCGCTCAAGCGATTCGCCCGCCTCGGCGGCGAACTCGAGGAGGTGAGGTCCGTCGAGGTGCGCCGAGTAACCGAGGTTTTGCTCGACGCGGCAGCGCACCGGTATGCGCTCTCCGTCGATCATAACGTGGCGTGTGCCCTCAATGAGCTCCCGGCCGAGACTCCCCGCGGCCTGATATCCGACGATAAGGAGGGTCGCCGTCTCTTTCGGAAGGATTTCACGCTCATGAGAGCGCACGCGGCCGCCGTTCGACATACCTGAACCCGCGATGATGATCTTCGGGTCGGGCTCTCGCATACTATGCCGCGACTCGCTCGTCGTCCTGATGAATGAGAGATTGGGGAATGAAAAAATGTTCTCTCCCCCCGCGACGCGCGCAGCGATATCTTCTTTGAAATATGATGGGTTCTTAAGAAAAGCGCGGGTTATCTCTTCGGCAAGCGGCGAGTCGACGAAGACCGGCATAGCGGGAAGCTCCTTTTTCGCGAAGAGTTCCCGGAGCTCGAAGAGGATATCTTGCGTCCGCTCGGTCGAGAACGCCGGTATGAGCACCTCTCCGCCGCGCTGTGCGGTCTCCTCGATGACGCCTTTGAGTTTCGCGCGGCGGACAGACGGAGCGGCGTCGGTATGCGTGCGGTCTCCGTACACGCTTTCCATCACGAGATAATTCGCGCCGAGAACGGAATCGCGCGGCGGCAGGAGGAGCGAGTCTCCGCCAAGGTCGCCCGTGAAAATGATGCGCCTGCCGCCGCGCGTGAGAGCGGCCATACTCGAGCCGAGGATATGCCCCGCGTCGAGGAATTCGAGCTCAACGAACACAGGGAGATCGAGTGTCGTGCGGTACGGAAGTTCTTCCCATAAGCTGAGCGCCTGCTTGATATCGCGCTCATCATAGAGCGGCTCGCGCCCGTGCCGGTTCGCCTCCTCCGAGAGGATCTCCATACTGTCGAAGAGAAGCGGCTCCGCAAGCGCCCTTGTTGCCTCCGTTGAAATGATCCGGCCGCGAAAGCCCTCCTTCACGAGGCGGGGTATCCTTCCCACGTGGTCGATATGCGCATGCGTAACGATAAGCACCGGAAGCGACGCGGGGTCATACGGAAACACATCCCAATTTGCGTGCCCGCAGAAATCGCATCCCTGAAACAGGCCGCAATCGATGAGAAGCTTGACGTCACTCGACTCCAAAAGAAAATTCGAGCCTGTGACCGAGCCGGCCCCTCCAAAAAAATGTACCGTCGACATCCGCGGCATAAAAACAGTATACCGCACACTGCTTCTGCACCTGGCAGGCACCAACGAAAAGATCCCCCGAAGGGGATCCTTTAGTGGACGCCGGAAGCAATGTGTCGACTGTAAGACACGTGGGTCCTCTATGCAGGGCACCGGAAGGTGCCGTGCAACGCGAGGTCCCGAAATGATGTTTTAAGGACAATTGCCTCCGATGTCCTTCTTCAGGATACGCCCGTGGCGCGAAAGGGCAAGCCGCCCCCTGTGCCTATTCGTCGACGCCGAATCGCTTATAGGAAAAAACCGTTTTCTTGCCGAACCAGTAGGAGATCTCGTGCGCCGCTTCTTCCGGCGTTTCCGAGGCGTGAATGAGGTTATAGACCGCGCGTTTTTCCGCATTCGCGACCGCCGGAGAGTCGGCAGAGTAATCGCCGCGGATCGTTCCCATATCCGCAAGGTACGGCAGCGTCGCGCCGGTTATCTTGCGGACCATATCGACTGCATGGATCCCCTGAACCACCATACGCACCATAGGAGCCGACGTCATATATTCGAGAAGCCAGGTGCGCACTTCTTTGCCGATCGCGAGGTGATCCGCGCTGCCGAAATCGGCGACAAGATCGAGTCCGTAGCGCTTATACGTGTCTTCCGTCTTCGTGCCGAGCCGCTGGAGCCAGGCATCGGCCTTCGGGTAATGGTTATCGATCTCCTCGCGGGTCGCGTGGAACATCTCGAGCGCGACGATCTTGAGATCGCGCTGCTCGAAGCGCTTGATGATCTCGCCGACGAGGCCCTTGCGAACGCCGTCCGGCTTTACCATAACGAACGTTCGTTCTTCTTTCAGATGGTGCATAGAGGTCATTAAAAAATCGGCACGTGCCGCTATGCGGACACTATATCCCACGGCGCGCCGCTACACAACCGACGGAGCGCCTGCAACCTCGCTTTCGATCTCGTCGCGCGGGCGGCCATAGCGCAGAAACGAGAGGTCCCGGAGCGCGTCGCGATTCTCGCTGCTTCCCGAAGTGAACGGGACCGTCTCGATATTGAAAGGCTTAAGCGGCGTACCACGGGAAAGAAGGCGCACGAATGCGCGATAGTTGTCGACCCGCATAAGGTCGGCTGCCTTGAAAACTGGGCCGAATTGTTTTTCAAGGAATTCCGCGTCCTCCGCACCGACGCGGAAGGCGACGAGTGAGCCGACGTTGCCAAACACTGCGTCCTTGATCTCGTCTTCGAGCTGGGCGATAAACTGGTGCGCGACCGTAAGCGAGAGCTTATATTTGCGTGCTTCAGAGAAAATGGTCGCGATCGAGGGGGTCGTCACGTTCTGAAATTCATCGATCGAGAGATAGAACGGCGGCAGATCCTTCCCCACGGCATCGGTGCGGGAGAGCGCCGCGAGAAGGAACTTGCCGACAATGATGAGACCGAGCAGGTTCGCATTGACGTCGCCGATTTTTCCTTTGGCGAGATTGACGAGGAGAATCTTACGCTCGTCCATAACCTGCCGGATATTGAACGCAGAGTGCTGCTGCGCGATGATAGGGCGCATAATCTCATTCGCCGTGAAGACGTCGAACTTATTGGTGACATAGGGGCCGTAGTTCGCGAGTGCCTGTTCCCCGGTCGCCTGCGCCGCGATCTTCTCCCAGAACTGCCGTATGATCGGATTCGTACAGCGCGAGAGCTTCAACGCGCGGAATTCATCGTCGGCAAATATCTTAGAGATATCGAGCAGCGTATTGCCGCTCTCCGGGTCATCCATCACGAGAAGAGCCGCGTTGCGGAAATATTGTTCGAAGGCCGGACCCATCGACTCAGGCACGGCGCCGAACAATTTTTTGAAGATGCCGAAGAGTTCATCGACGACGAGCGTCTTTTGTTCTGGGTGAGCCTGATCGTACTCAAGCATATTGAGACCCATCGGCCGCTCGGTCGCTCCAGGATCGAAATAGATGACGTCGTTCGCCCGCTCAGGCGGTATGGCCGAGAGGATATCGAGTACATCGGAGCCGTGCGGATCGATAAAACAGACGCCGGCGCCGGCGTGGATATCCTGGATGATAATGTTCTTGAGAAGATTCGATTTGCCGGTGCCGGTCTGTCCCACGAGATAAAGGTGCCGCATCCGGTCCTCCGGAAGCATAAAGATGTTCGTATCCGTACCGCGGAAACGGTTCACACCGAGGAAGGTCCCCTCCTGCGGCAGGTCGGCAGGAGCCGGCGCGACGATGTTCTTCTCCTGGCGGAGTTCAGGGGCGGCTTCGCTGCTCCCGGGGCGCGGCGGGTGCGCAAGTGCGGCAAGCTCGCCCGCTGAGAGCGGGATCGCCGCGTCGTCATCGTACAGGCGGTACGAGAAACGATGAACGAACTCTTTGATGCGGCGCGCCGGCACCGATCTGAACGCGAGTGCATTGCCGCCCGCCGTATCGGCAAGCTGATGGAACGGGGCCTCGAGATCGGAGAGTACCTGCTCCGCTCGCTCGCGCGTCGGCGCCGAGGCGATAATGCGGATATTTGCATGCAGGATAGGGCTTGCGACCTTGCGCTCGATCGCCTTGACCCGCGGATCGTCTGACCCGGGGCGCTTCATCGGGTCGACGCGTTTCTCTTGAGTTATGTAAATACGTTTTGCTTCGTAGAGGAACTCGCCGAAGCCGCCGCGCGCCTTCGCCGCTTCGCGGACCGGAACGCCGTCGCGGACGCGCTCGAGCGCCCGGCGGAATCGATAACCAAGCCCCTTATCGCCAGGTTCGATAACGATCTGAACCGCGGCCCCTTCGCGCGCCTTGTCGAGGCGCGAAAATGCCGAAAGCAAGGTATCGAGAGGGTCATTCGGCATCTCGTCGGCGGTCCGCAGGGAATAAACGGGGCGCTCAGTGAGGCGCGCCGTCCGGGCCACCACCACTGCCTCTGGAGCGAAAATATTGTAGTCATCCGGCAGCTCCGTGATGCGTGCCGTAGGATAGAGGCCCGCGAGCTGTTTCTCGAAGAGGTCGCGGCGTGCCGCAGGGACCGCGAGGTATGCGCTTGTCGCCGTAGCACCTGCGGCGTTCGCTATCTCGAACGCGAAAAAGGTCCCCTTCTCGAGCGAGAGCGTGCTGCGGTAGAACTGCTCCATAAGAGAGATGAAATTCTTCATCTCCTTTTGCGGATCGCCGCCCTCTTCTTTCGTTTCGCGTCTCCCGGGCAGGGCTATCTCGAGAAGCGAAAGGCCGAGCGCCCGCGCGAGCGGCGTCCGCTCGCGCGGGCGCGTTTTGACGGGGAGGCCTTCGTGAACGTACTCGACGAGAACCCGCTCGAAATCGTCGATGAGATGCGGGTTGCCGGACGCTTCGGCCGCGGCTATGGCAGCGGAGATCCCCTTCTCCTGAAGGACCCCGATGAGTTCGCCCATCTTTTCGTCATGCGCTTCCGGGGAGAGTTTCAGGGTGACGGCGCCAAGATGCTCGACCGGCGCTTGAGGCGCCGCCGCGGCGCGCGCCGGCCACTGTTCGCGGACGGCGGCCCGCGCCGCTTCGCGGGAAAGCGGCGCCTCCGTATGTGCAGGCGCTCCTTCTGAGCGCAGATGGGCTTCGAGTTCGGCGGCGCGGGCGCGCAAAGCCGCGAGCTCCTGGTGCGCCGCCGACAGCCCTGCGCCTTCCTGTGCCGTTCCTTCCATCCTCGGATTATATCATCGGAGTGAGAGGATTTTTGCCCGCTTAAGGAGAAGCGAGTTTGATACGACCGAAACAGAGCTCAGCGCCATCGCGGCCGAGGCGAATATCGGATTGAGCAGAATGTGGAACGACGGGTATAGCGCACCCATCGCGACCGGGACGAGAATGATGTTATAACCGAACGCCCAGAAGAGATTTTGCCTAATGGTCCGCATCGTCTCCTTCGAAAGCTCGACGGCCGCGGCAACCGCACGCAGATCCTTGTTGACGAGCGTAATGTCGGCCGCCTCGAGAGCAACGTCGGTGCCGGTTCCCATCGCAATGCCGACATCCGCCTGCGCGAGGGCCGGCGCATCGTTGACGCCGTCGCCGACCATCCCCACCGTTCCGTGCTCTTTTTGCAGGCGCCGTATTTCGCTCTCCTTTTCATCCGGAAGAACCCCGGCAAGCACGCGTCCGATCCCCGCCTCGCGCGCGACGGCTCTCGCGGTACGCTCATTGTCGCCGGTCAAAAGCACCGTCTCGATCCCCAAACGCCTGAGCTCCGCGACGCCCTCCTTGGCGCTCGATTTAAGCCCGTCAGCGACCGCAACGAGACCCGCGAGCGTGCCGCCAACTGCGAGAAACATCACGGTCTTGCCTTCCTCTTCGAGTTTCCGCACTTTTGCTTCGTGCGCTCCGATCGATATCCGCTCTTCATCCATAAAGCGCTTGTTGCCCAAGACGAGGCGCTTGCCGCCTATCTCTCCCTCTATGCCGCGCCCGTGAACCGCCTTGAATTTCGAGACGGAGGGGAGGTCCAGGCGCATATTCGCAGCTTCGCGGACGACGCTTTCGGCGAGCGGATGTTCAGAACCTTTTTCAAGCGCCGCCGCGTAGCGCACCGCGTCATCTTTGGTCAGGGTACCCAGCGGCACGACATCGGTTACTTCGGGCTCCCCGTAGGTCAGCGTGCCGGTCTTGTCGAACACCACCGAGGTTATTTTGTGCGCGAGCTCGAGGCTCTCCGCGTCTTTGATGAGGATGCCGTGCTCCGCCCCCTTCCCGGTGCCGACCATAATGGCGGTCGGCGTCGCGAGCCCCATAGCGCACGGACACGCAATGATGAGCACCGCGATGGTGTTGAGAAGCGCGTACGCCGGGAACCCGAGCGCA
>JAKALC010000044.1 GCA_021813335.1 bacterium
AGAGCGTGTCGCCGCGCGCGACCATACCGCAGGAAAAGACGACCTTCCGCGTCAGCCCTTCGTACTCGTAATCCATAATGGGCTCGAAAATGGTGTCAGCGGTGCGCGCAAGGACGATCGAAGGGTTCTTAAGATCGAGGAGCGCCGCGCCGAGCCGGTAGCTCGTCGTGCGCGAGACCCCGTGGTAAATGACGAGCCAGCCCTTCTTCGTTTTGAGCGGAGGGCCCGCGATGCCTATCTTTTCGCTGTCCCACTTGCCTTTGCGCGGCCCCATAATTTCGATGCAGCGGGTAGTGCGGTGTTTGGCGAAATCGAGCGAGTCGAACATATCGGCGCATATTTGGCCGCCGACATCCAGGCGATGGATGATCATATACTGACCGCCCACCTTTCCGGGCATCACGCACATATCCTTGTCGAATACCTTGTCGGGCGTCACGACCTGCGGCATCGACCACCGGTCGAAGCGGTGGGCGACGAAATCCTTGACGGATATCTGCGAGAGCGCCGCGCGCCACGGATCCTTGCCGTCATACGCGGTGTAGCCGAGATAGATCGTGTTGCCGATGCGGGTGAGCCGCGGGTCTTCGCAGCCGGAGTTGCCGCCAGGAGGTCCCTTTTTCATCTCGTACTCGGCGCGCGGCACGTAGGCCGGTTCCGCGAGCCGTTCGGTTATACGGACGCCGTCTTTCGTCGCGGCATAGCCAAGAGTCGACGTGTTGTCGTCCGACATCGCCCGGTAGAGGATGTGGACGGTGCCGTCGATGTCGATGGCGCCCGCATTGAAGGTCGCTTTTTTCTCCCACGGATGCTCGGCACGAGGCGCGATGATCGGGTTTTCTTTGGCGCGCACGCCGAGCGAGGCGCGCCGCGGCAGGATCATCGACGTGACGAGATCGGGAAGATAGACCGACGCCTTCGCGCACACGGTATCCGCCGCTCCGTAATAAATATCGAGCCGGCCGTCCTTCTTGAGAAGCGCCCCGGACGGGAAGACGATGTCCGGGACGATGCCGTAGTGCTCATACACCTCTTCGGGGACGAGAATGGGCCCGTACGTGTGTCCGGCGATCTTCCGCGGATTCCGCCCGTCGAGGAGGAGCGCCTCGATGCCGAAGACGCGCTCGCCGCCGCCGAAATAGTTCTGTATATAGGAGTAGATGAGGAGCCACCCGTCCTTCGTCTTGATGGGCGGCGCGCCGACCTCGACGTGGTCGCGCTCGCTGCGCAGCGGATTGATGATGTGCGAGGGGAGATCGGCATGCCATTTTTCCCAGAACGCAGGATCCCAGAGCTCTTCGAGCCGGTCGCACTGGACGATGGCCATATGCGCCGGGGGTTCGTCGGTGTGGACGGTGAGGATCGCGGTTATCTTGCCGCCGATGCGGTGAGGGAAAAGCGCCATCGCTTTGGCGTTGAACGGGGTCACGAGATGTCGCTCGTCGATCTCTTGAAGGTCGCGCGAGAGCGCGACGCCGACCTTGATCGTGTTCGCGTTGAACGGCACGCCTCCCAGGGCCGTGTAGAAGATGACATAGCGCCCTTCGAAATAGGTGACGCGCGGGTCCTCGCAGCCGTACGCGTCCCACTCCTCTTTGGGCGCGATGAGCTGCCGATGCGCGGTGAAGACATGCTCATCCTGCGACTCGGCGATGCCTATCGAGGAAAGGCCCGCCGGCATAAGCTGGTCGGGGCGCTCGAGCGCGCGGTAGAGAAGATAGGTCTTGTTCCCGCGCTGCACGGGGCAGCCGTTATAGGCGGCGCGGGCCTCCCACGAGCGCTCCGTGGAGGGGACGACGAGCGGATTGTTTTTGTCGCGCTGGACGATGTACATTGGGAGGAGTCCTGAATCGTGGATAAAAAGCTTCGTGTGTAGCGGCGCCTGTGAAAGATTATACCGCAGGGGTGAGGACCGCGTGCTCGCCGTGCGCGAGCTCCTCGAGGAAGGTATCGAGATGCGCCGTCGCGACGTTCACGGTCTTGTCGCCGCCGCCATAGTAGACGAAGAGCGTCTCGTCCTTCACGATGGCGCCGCTCGTATACACGATGCCGGGCTTCCAGTCGTTCTCGTACGGCGCGTCGGGTTCAAGAACGGGCCGCGTCGAACGGTAGAGAACCTTCGACGGATCGTCGAGGTCGAGGAGCATAGCGCCTATTTTGTAGCGATGATGCTCGTTCGGCGCCATCGCTTGGTAGAATACAAGCCAGCCGCGGGGGGTCTTGAGGGGCGGGGGACCGGCGCTTCGCGTGCGATTATGCCAAGCTACCGTGCGGTTGGGCAGGCGATGGGGGTCGGGGCTCTCAAACGGCGGGAGATGATCGGGCACTTCGATCTCGTCGGCGTAGGCGACCTGCACCCGGCTCGGGTCCTCGTGGAAAAGGTTGTGGAAGACGGCATAGCGGCCGCCTATTTTTTCGGGAAAGAGCACCCAGTTCTTGTGCCTCCCGGGGGGAGAGAGATGATTGAAGCTCCAATTCCAGCGCCGGTTCTTGAAATCTTCTTCGTCGATCGAGAGGAGCCCGACGCGCATCGAGAACCAGCCGTTGAATATGTTGAACGTGATATGAACGCGGCCGTCCATACACACCATCCTCGGGTCTTCCGAGCCGCCCCAGCCGCCGCCCGAGGCGTAGAGCGCGCGGTCGTAGCGCGCGGGACGGGCGGGGGAGGTGAAGGGATTGCGGAATTTTGACGGTGTTACTACCGAGGGCAGCTTTTCGGGGCAGAACACCGGTTCGGGCAGACGCTCGAAATGAACGCCGTCCCGGCTCCGGGCGTAGCCGAACCGGGACACCCCGTCGCTTCCCAGGGCGCGATAGAGGAGGTGCACGAATGTTCCGTCGTAGTACGCGGCAGGATTGAATACGGCTTCTGACTCCCAGAGGTGTTCGCGGAGAGGCCCGAGGAGGGGATTCTCTCGCGCGCGCGCGAGGCGGATGGCGCGAGCCGCCCGCCGCCGTTTCGCGCGCGCGAGGTATGCGATAAGCGCGAGGAGAACGAACATCGCGACGCCCGCGTACCACAAAAACGCGTTGCCCGCCGCAACACCCGAGAGTATCACTGCCGCTGCGATCCCTTCTTCCATATCGACTTCACGCCCGATGCACCCTTACCGCCTCTGTCGCCGGCTTACGCCCGTCCGTATTTGTCTTCGAAACGAATGATGTCATTCTCGTCGAAATCACCGAATGCTATCTCAAGAAAGGTAAGTCCGTTCGGCCCTCCTTCCATGCGGTGTTCGTGACCTACCGGGCTAAAGAAACTCTCACCCGCGTGGATGGTATGGTGGTCCTGATCGAGTGTGATGATTCCTGTTCCTGAAAGGATGCGCCAGAATTCACCGCGATGTTTATGGCTTTGCAGGCTGAATTCTTCTCCCGGGTTTACCGTTATAAGTTTGACGGTCGATTTCTCGTTGAGCGTGAAGCGTTCAAAGTTGCCCCAGGGACGCTTCTCAATCCGATAGTTCGGGAGCTGTTGAGAGATCATAATTTGATTATACGCTGGAAATATTAGACCGAATGCGTTGGACACTGAGAATGTGCAAAAGTCGCGGGACCGCTGTCGCGGCGCATAAAAAACCGCCGTTCGCGCTTCGCGCGAACGGCGTGTTCTATAACCCGAATGTTCTACTGCCAGGGCGGAAATCTGGCCATCGTCGCGGCGGCCATCGCCGCCGTGCCTCCGAGCCAGACCGCGAGCCCCGCGGCGTTCTCGAGCGGGTTCCCTCCGGCGTACCAGGGGCGGAAGTAGTCCGGAAACATCCACCAGGCTACGGCGTCGAGCGCGAGGTGCGTGCCGAGCAAGAGGTAGATGGACAAGAGTCCGACCATACCCCACATAAGCCCCGGGGTGAGAATCCCCTGCGGCGTTCCCAGGAAGAAGAGGAAACACACGGTGAGCGCGAGCAGCATCTGCGCAAAGAGGAGCAGCGCCGGGAGCGAGAACCATCCGTCGACGACGTGGCCTTCCGGGTACTTCGCCCCGAGGTAGCTGCCGAACATCACGATCGAAGCTATCGCCGCCGCGGCGGCCGCCAGAAATATCGCCTGCGGCCTCCACCACAGGCCGCTCGCTTCGCAGACGCCGATCATCCGGTAGATGACGTAGGGAAGAATGACGATCGATGCCCACACCCCGAAGTGCCATACGAGGGGGCGGCTGGCGTCGACGAAATTCTCCCGCGCCTGGCGGTCGGTCAGGAAGCCGAATGCGAGATCGGTGCCCCCCAGGAGCCAGGCGACGGCGAACTGAAGGATTCCCAGAACGGCCACTATCCCGCCGAAAGCGGCGGCAAGCGAGAAGTCCATATCTCTCTCCTTAGCAGATGCGCGGGTGTTCCGCGCGGTTGAGAAACATCAGCTGGCTGATAGTTTACAACAGCTATTGGCCATCGTCAAATCTCGATGGGATGTGCGGTTTCGTCGCGCAGGAACATCGCGTGCTCCTTGGGGAAGAGCCAGAGGGCGAGGTGATAAATGCCGTAGGTGATAAAGAAGGCCGAGAACACATCGATCGTGTAGTGGACGTGGCCCAACAGGACGATCGCCGCGAAGAAGAACGACCAGGCGAGAAAGAGGTATCGCAGCCACTTCTCGCGCCAGAAGACGAGGGCCATAAGGAACGGCGTCCCGGTGTGTCCCGAAAAGAATTCGTCGCCGCCCGCGAAGAGCATAAGGACGAGCTTGCTCTGGAAGTCGATCGCCGTATGCACCGGATAGGGCGCGAGGTGCGTCATCGACACGAAAGCGGAGCGGATGAAGAAAAAGAGGCTCAAGCTGTAAAGCGTGAACGGGATCCGCTTGGGATGGATGACGATGAGGATGATGAGGAAGGCGACGAGCACCACGACCCCGTACACGAACGGCACGTCGACGTCGAACACGGGCGTGTTCGACAGGATGATGTCGGTCACGGGGTTGCTCGCCCTCTCGGCCGCATAGAGCCCCGCGAAGGTGTTGGCGATGACGCTCGCGATGAAGAGAAGGACGGAGCCGGCAGTCGCCGACTTGAAGTGGGTCTTGAACCAGAGGAATTGGTACCGGCGCTTGAGCTTCTCAAGCCACGAGTGCATCCTTGAGGCGCCCGCCGTCAGGGTTTCCATAGGTGGGGTATACTATAGCGTACCTCAGGTATGGAAGCCACCGTCATCGGCCTCATCCTCACGTATCGCTATCTCATACTCTTTCCGCTTGCCGCCTTCGAAGGGCCGGTCGTCGCCATCATCATCGGCTTCCTCACGGCGGCGGGGTACTTCAATCCTTTCCTCGCCTACGGCATCCTTCTCTTCGGCGACGTCCTGCCTGATGGCGCCTACTATTGGTTCGGCTTCGTAGGGAGGAACCGATCGTTCATCGAGCGGCACGGCACACGCTTCGGCCTCACGCGCGAGCGCTTCGAGGTGATCGAGCGCCTCTGGGAGAAGCATCCGGGCAAGACGATGTGGACAAGCAAGCTCGCCTACGGTCTCTCGACCGCGTTCCTCGTCTCGGCCGGACTTGCGGGTATGCCGTTCCGGAACTTTTTCTTCTACGCCCTGTGGGTGACCGTCGTGCAGTACGGCATCTTGATGACCGTCGGCTACTTCTTCGGCAACTCGTACGCGCTCATCTCGAGCACGTTCACGGGGCTTGAGGCGGTCGTCGCTGCGATCGTCGTCGCGGGCATCGTGTATTACGCGGTGACCTTCTTTATGCGGTCGCGCTTGCTGCGCGAGGAGAAAGAAGAGGAAGAAGCGGAAGAGCTCGAGCGCGAAGCGAAGCTCGAGGAAACGGATTTATAAAATGGCATCGCTTGGAAGTTTAACTCCCAAGTTGTTTTTAAGCGGAGTTACGGCACTTGGAAGCTTAACTCCCAAGTATCAGGATGATAAGGAAGCAGATTCCTTTTTCCCCCGTTTCGCCAGCAAATAGATTTCCTCCCAACGCTCCGCGATGGTGTCGGGCGCGAATTGGCGGACGTAGTCGACGGCAGCCCGTCCCATACGCTCCTGGAGCGGGATATCGAGGATGATCTCGCGCATCCGGGCGGCAAGCTCTGCGGCGTCGCCGGGCTCGACGAGGAATCCGCAGGTCGGCGGCAGGAAATCGGGGAGGCCGCGGGCCTTCGCGCCGATGGCCGGGAGCCCCGACGCGAAGGCCTGCATCAGCGCTATCGACTGCGTGTCGACGGTCGACATTATGGCGAAGAGGTCGGCCGCCTGGTAATAGGGGAGCAGGTCTTTCATCGGGACGAAACCGGTGAAGCGGACGCTTCTCTCGATGCCGAGGCGGTTCGCGAGAATTCGCAGG
>JAKALC010000045.1 GCA_021813335.1 bacterium
GCCCCTCATAGAACCAACGAAATGCGGGAGTGGGCTTGTAGGGGTCCGGCACCGGAACCACGTGGTAGCCCTTTTCTATGAACTTCTCCCAAGAGATTTGCTTGGGCAGGTCGCTGACGTCGAAGTATGCGCGGATCCAATCCTCTTCCGACTTGCCGCCATCCGAGAACTCGTCCCAGACACCCAAGCGCTTCGCGAGCTCGGAGAAGATCTCTTTGCCCCGCGGCGCGTTGAAGTCGCCGCAGAACGTGAGCTCCCCCGCCTCGGCGACAAGGCTGAGCATCTTCGCAAGGTCGCTTCGCTGCTCATTGCTCACCTCTCCGTCGGGCGTCCAGGTGAAGTGCGTTGTCACTATACGATACGTCGTACCCTCCTTCTCGACATCGCAATAAAGGAGAGGTCGATACATGGTCTCCCGAATGGTCGTGGGAGAGAGTCCGACATACCGCGGGACACGCGACCGCTCGCCGAAGTAGTAGTGCTCGGACACGTTCGAGGTTGGGTGCTTCGAGAACATGGCGATACCCATAGGAGAGGTACCTCCTTCGTCGGAGAAAACAGTCACCGGAGCGAAGCGCACGAGGCGGCCGGCCGCTTTCTCGAAAAGCGGCAGGTCTACTTCGCGCACTTCTTGCAGACAAATGACATCCGTATGCATGCGCTCCAAAAAGGGCAGAACGGTGCCGAGGTGCCTACCCCGCTCGACGTTGAGCGAAACGAGGGAGAGTCGCGGCATACTATTTCCCGCCCGAGGCGACGCGGATGAACTCGCTGAAGAGCGGGTGCGGAGAGAGCGGTCGCGCGAGGAACTCCGGATGAAATTGAGTGCCGAGGAAGAAGGGGTGGACGCTGCGCGGCAGCTCGGCTATTTCCATAAGGATGCCGTCCGGCGACTTGCCCGAGAAGACGAGACCCGTCTTTTCGATGGCCGGGATGAACTCCGGATTCACCTCGTAGCGGTGCCGATGGCGCTCCGAGATCCGCGAGGCGCCTTCGTAGGCCTCCGAGGCAACGCTCCCCTTCTCGAGAGCGCACGGATAGGCGCCGAGGCGCATCGTGCCGCCGTAGTTTTGCTCCGCCACGTTCTTCTTCTGGCTCTCCATAATGGCGATGACGGGGTACTTCGTCGCGGGATCGATCTCCGTCGTATGCGCGCCCTTGAGCCCCGCGACGTTCCGCGCCGATTCGACGACCATAAGCTGCATACCGTAGCAGAGGCCGAAGTACGGTATCTTCTCGCGGCGGACGTACTCGATGACCTTGAGCTTGCCTTCGATGCCGGTCTCGCCGAAGCCGCCGGGCACGATGACGCCGCCGTACTTCTTGAGAGTCTCGAGGGGGAGCTTCCCGCTCTCGAACTCCTTCGCGTTGAGCCACGTAATACTTGGTTTGAGTCCCTGCGCGTAGCTTGAGAACTTAATGGCCTCGATGACCGAGATATACGCATCGGAAAGGACGAAGTCTCCCGTATCAAAATATTTGCCGACGATGGCGATATCGACGGAGCGCGAACCGTTGTGCGCTTTCGCGGCGAGCTCTTTCCACGCCGCGTGCCCTTCGCCGCCCTTCGCCTCGAGGCCGAGAGACTTGAGGAGAAGGTCGCTCAAACCGTCTTTCTCGAAGTTGAGCGGCACGTCGTAAATGCTGTCGACGTCGGGAGCGGAGATGACGGCTTCGGGGCGCATATTGCACGAGACCGCGAGCTTCTCCTTGCGCCTCGCGTCGAGCGGCAGCTCGCTGCGGCCGATGAGGATATCGGCCTGCACGCCGTAGGAGCTCAGCATCTGCATCGCGTGCTGCGCCGGGCGCGTCTTCATCTCGCCTATGGACTTCGGCACGGGCAAGTACGCCACCATAACGAAGAGCACATCTTCAGGGTGTTCGAGCTTGAGATAGCGCGCCGCCTCGATGAACATCGCGTTCTGGAAGTCTCCCACCGTTCCGCCTATTTCGATGACCGATACGGCGGAGCGGCTCGCCTCGGCGGCGCGCACGATGCGCTCCACGATCTCGTCACGCACGTGCGGTATCGCTTCGACGCACTTGCCGCCGTAGCCCAGGTTCCGCTCGCGGTCGATGACGGCCTTGTACACCATACCGCTCGTCATATAGTTCTCGGGTCCGAGCGTGCGGTTGAGGAAGCGCTCGTAGTTGCCCATATCCTGATCGGTTTCGAGGCCGGAATCGAGCACGAATACTTCGCCGTGCTCGGTCGGGTTCATCGTCCCGGCGTCCACATTGAGATACGGGTCGACCTTCATAAGGTTGACCGGGTATCCCTTTTCTTCGAGCAGGCGCCCGATCGAGGAGGTCGCTACACCCTTGCCGACGCCCGACATCACGCCGCCCACGACAAAGATGTATTTGTGTCCCCCGCGCATAGTCTGGCTCGTATGGTTAGAGATTCAGGTATCGGCGGGTCGCCAGGAAGCTTGAAATGGCCCCGAGGAGCATCCCCGAGCCGACGATGAGGACGAAGAAGAAGATGAAGTGCCCGAGGTAGTACGAAAAGACGTTGACCCCTCCGAAGAAATTCTCCGTCGTCGTTCCGAGCCAATAGGTCAGCGGATAGTAGAGGAGGAGCGTCAGGAGCCCGGCGAAGAGGCCGTACATTATGGAGGCGACCATAAACGGCGTGCGGATATAGTTGCGTCCCGCGCCCACGAGCTGCATCACCGAGATCTCGTCGCGGGAGGTATAGATGGCGAGGCGGACGGTGTTGAAGGAAATGGCGATGGTCGTCATAGCGAGGATGAGAATGATGAAGAAGCCGAGCTTTTCGGAGGAAGAGGTGATGGCCTGGAGCTGATCGATGGCGGCGCGGTGCGCGCTGTCGAAGTAATTGACCTTGTCGATGATCGACGAGGCGGAGCCGCTCGTGCCGACCGATTGCTGCCGCTCGAGGAAGTTCGCGATGGCGTCGTACTGGGAGATATCCTTCGCCTTGATATTGAGGACCGCGCCCAAGGGATTGGTGCCGAGCTCGTCGAGCGCCTGGAGCGTCAGCTGATCGTTCTGGTGGCGGCTGCGGAACGCCGTGAGCTCGTCGGCGGCGGAGACGTACGTCGTCTGCGCGACCTCCGGCAGAGCGTCGAGCGATTTCTGGAGTGCCAAGATCTGATCTTCCGGCGCCGAGGTCGTGAAGTAGACGCTGATATCCGCCTTGTCGCGCAGATTCGCGAGCGTCATATTGAGGATGATGCCGGTGAAGACGACGAGCCCCAGCGTGAAGAGGGTTATCGTCATCATAAGGACGCTGGAGAGCGTCACGAAACCGTTCCTCCAAAAGTCGAGGAAGCCCGCGCGCAGGATTCTCTTCGTGTTGGTCCAGAACGTGCTTTTCATTTTCTTGATTATAGCTCTTCTCCCCTGTTTGTCTCAGCCCCTCCTTCCTCCGGCCTAGAGAACGTACTTCCCCTCCTTGTCGTCGCGGACGATGCGGCCGCGGTCGAGGGTGATGACGCGCTTCTTCAGGGAATCGATGACGCCCTTGTTGTGGGTCGTGAGGATGATGGTGGTGCCGAGATCGTTGATCTTCTTCAGGATCTGCACCACCTCGAACGTGTTGACCGGATCGAGGTTGCCCGTCGGCTCGTCGGCGATGATGACGTCCGGCTGATTGACGATGGCGCGGGCGATGGCGACCCGCTGCTGCTCGCCGCCCGAGAGCTGGCCCGGGAAGTGCTGCATCCTGTCGCCCAAGTCGACGAGCTCGAGGACGTGCGGAACGTCTGAGCGGATGTCTTCGTCGCTCCGGCCCGCGGCCTCCATCGCGAAGGCGATGTTTTCATAGGCGGTCTTATGCGGCAAAAGGCGGAAGTCCTGGAAGACGGTGCCTATCTTGCGGCGCATCATATTGAGCATCCGCGAGGGCAGCTCGTGGATATTTTCCGACTGGAAGAAGACGGCGCCCGAGGTCGGGCGGTCTTCGGCGAGGAGCATCTTGATGAGGGTCGTCTTGCCGGCGCCCGAGTGGCCGACGAAAGAAACGAACTCGCCGGGCTCGATCGAGAAGCTGATGTCTTCGAGCGCCGGCGCGGCGTCATTATAAAGTTTCGTGACCTTGTCGTAGTAGATCATGAGTCGAATGGATGCGAACAATAGCAAAAGCCCCGCACAACATCTCCCATTGTAGTACGCGCTCGGCCGTTCGCAAAATCGGCGCCCTGCCGACCCCCTACAGCGCCTTCTCGGCCTCGATAAACGGCTCGATACCGCCCATAAGGACGCCTTCGGCGTCGCGGACCTCGACCCCGGTGCGGTGGTCTTTGACCAGCTTGTAGGGATGGAGCACATACGAGCGGATCTGATTGCCCCATTCGATCGCGGTCGTCTTCGACGGAGCGAAGCCGGCCTCCGCCTTCTGTCGGTCCTCTTCGCGCTTTTTGAAGAGTTTGCCGCGCAGGAGTTCGAGCGCCTTCTCGCGATTGGCGTTCTGCGTGCGTTCCGCGGAGACGTGCACCGAGAGGCCGGTCGGCTTGTGCACGATGCGCACGGCGGTCTCGCGCTTGTTCACGTTCTGTCCTCCCGGCCCTCCCGAGCGCTGGAACTGGATATCGAGTTCGTCTTCGGGTATGGCGAGATCGCGCGCTTCGGGGAGTTCGGGCACGACCTCGACGAGCACGAACGAGGTTTGCCGCAGGGCCTTCGCGTTGAAGGGCGACTGGCGCACCAAGCGATGCACGCCGGACTCTCCCTTGAGGGTGCCGTAGGCGTCCTTGCCGGATATCTCGACCGAAAGGTTGCGGAAGCCGCCGTGCGGATTCTCGTTCTCGTGGAGGAGGTGCAGGCTCCACCCGCGCTTCCCCGCGAAGCGCTGGTACATCTCGTAGAGCATACGGGCGAAGTCTTCGGCGTCGTCGCCGCCCGCGCCCGCGACGATGGAGAGGATGGCGGGGCCGCGATCGTAGCGGCGGCCGCCTTCGGCCTCCGCCTTGAGTTCTTGAAACTCTTTGAGCAGCGCCTGTGCGCGCGCCTTATCGGACCAGAAATCCGGCTGCGCCATGGCACCCTCCAGTTCTTGTATGCGTTTTTCTCGAGACTCCTTGTCGGACATTGGAGCCGGGGGGCGGGATTGAACCGCCGACCTTCTCGTTACGAGTGAGATGCTCTACCAACTGAGCTACCCCGGCGAACTATAAAACCGTACAACGAAACGAGCCAAAAAGACAGCCGCTCGCGGCGTCGCGCACTGGGAGCCGATGGCCAGGATCGAACTGGCGACCTACGCCTTACCATGGCGTTGCTCTACCAACTGAGCTACATCGGCTCCCAGTGCGCGAAAGCGCCGGACACCCTACAACGTACAATAAAAAGGCGGAAAATTCTACCCACTCGCGCATAAAAATAGGTCCGGTGCGCGCTGCGCGCCGGACCCCTTTGCTTCCGCAGCCTATCGCCCGTTGAGGGGGCGGCGCTTCTTGCGCCGCAGCACCTGCGGCTGATGCAATTTTTCGAGGTTCTTCACATCCTCGATCTTATTGAGAACATTTTTGACGGGAAAGTGCGCCACCTCCTTCCCGACCGCAAGCCGCAATAAGCGGCTGCGGTTCGCCTGCGCTTCGGCGATGGCCGCGCGGAGGTCTTTCTCCCTGATGCGCGCAGACCTCCCGTGGCTTATGACGCACTTCTCGGCCAGCGCTGAAGCGACGTACAGTCGCCACTCTCCGCCGCTTTCATAGCACAGAACGGCGACTACTCCTTTCTCCGTGTGCTGAAGCGACGATGTTTTGGGGCTGCCGGAAGTGGCGACCAAATGATTCCGCAAGGCCTTCTCCTTTGTGTTTTAGGTTGCGATGTTTTACGATCAAGAACTTCAAAGAGCGTAAGATTACATTTTACTATAAATCGCGGCGCGCGTCAATTACGGCCCTGGCGATGGCAAAAATATGATCATCGCATTCGTCCGCGTCCAGCGAACCCGATTGAAAAAACAGCAAAAATCGGGTATCGTTGTCTCTGTTTGCGGCCGTAGCTCAACTGGTTAGAGCGCCGCCCTGTCACGGCGGAGGTTGTGGGTTCAAGTCCCATCGGCCGCGCAAATAACGAGCCGAACGCTCCCGCGTCCGGCTCGTTTGTCTCCGATTACATTGAGCTTGTCGAAATGTGTCGGGGGTGGGGTCGGCCAAGAACATTTTTACTCGCCGTCGCTC
>JAKALC010000046.1 GCA_021813335.1 bacterium
CGCGGGATCACGGTTATGTTCGAGAATATCGACGACAAGCGGGGCACGACGACCCTCACGGTGGAAGCGCCCGCGTCGTTCGACACGGCGGCGCTCAAACCCGGCGACCGCATTTATGTCGCCGGGGACGTTTCGGAAGGGGTCATCCGCGCGTACGGCCTCGAGAAGCTGCCCGCGCAAACGCCATGAAAGAAAGCTCGGGGTGCGGTGTAGTAAAGGTATATTGCCGCGGCAGCGTTTTCTTTTTGCGCCGCGTCCGTTAGCCATCGTATGAAAAAATTTCTTCTGTCGTTCGGCGTTATCCTCGCTTCGGCAATGTACGCCGTTTCCCAGCATACGTGGAATGCGGACTATACGTTCACGATGAGCGCTCCCGCGGCGTCGCCTTCCCCGGCCGCTCCGTCGCGCGCGAAGGCGCCCGCGGCAAGCGGAGGAGCCTCCTCTCCTTCTTCCTCGCCCGCCCCGCAAGCGCTCGGCGCATTCAGGGACGGAACGTACACCGGCCCAGCGGTCGACGCCTACTACGGTACGGTGCAGGTAGCGGCGCTCGTCCAGGGCGGAAAGCTCGCCGATGTCCAGTTCCTCCAGTACCCGAGCGACCGCAGCACGTCGCAGTTCATCAACAGCCAGGCGATGCCCATCCTTACGAGCGAAGCGATCCAAGCCCAGAGCGCGAACGTCGACATCGTTTCGGGCGCCACGCACACGAGCGAGGGCTTCCGCCAATCGCTCGCGGACGCGCTCGCGCAGGCCGCACGCTAACCGATATGAACGAGACTCGCACCGACATTATGGGAATGCCGATCGTGGTCGAGGTTCTCGGCGTGCCGGAGGAAGCCGCGCGCCGCGCGCTCCGCCGCGTGTTCGACTACTTTAAGTCCGTCGACGAACGCTTCAGCACGTACAAAAGCGGAAGCGAGATTATGCGCCTCAATCGCAGCGAGATCGGCGAGAACGAACGGAGCGGAGAAATGCGCGAGATCTTCGAGCTCGCCGACCGGACGCGGCGCGAATCGGGCGGCTACTTCGACATCCGCCGGCCGGATGGAATCCTCGACCCGTCGGGCGTCGTGAAGGGCTGGGCCATACGCAACGCCGCCCGCATCCTCGCCGAGGAAGACGTCGAGCATTTTTATATCGACGCGGGCGGCGATATCCAGACCGGCGGCCGGAACGCCGCGGATCGGGAATGGAGCGTCGGCATCCAGAGCCCCTTCTCGGCGCGCGAGATCGTGAAGGTCCTCTACCCCCGCGGACGGGGTGTGGCGACCTCGGGTACGTACCGGCGCGGACGGCACATCTACAACCCCAATGCCGCCGGACGGCCCGCCGAAGGCCTCGTGAGCCTCACGGTCGTGGGACCCGATGTATGCGAAGCCGATCGGTTCGCGACGGCGGCCTTCGCGATGGGCAAGGACGGCGTCGCGTTCATCGCCGCCCTTCCGGGCTTCGAGGGGTACGCGATAGACGAGGAAGGCCGCGCGATTATGACGGCCGGATTCGCCGCGTATACGGCCGCGGAGAAATAAGCTTTTATCTTTTTATATGTTGAAACGTATCGACGCTTTTTTGAACACGACGACGATGTACCGCCTCGTCCTTTACTACCTCGTGGCGCTCCTCGGCGCGGCGTTCGTGCTCGGATTCTTCGGCATCGTGCCGTTCGACCCGACGATGCTCGCTTTTTCGACGCTCCTCATCACGGCAGTCTGCCGGATGACGAACGCCGCGTTCGCGCGGGTCTTCGAGACGGAGACGAACGTTGAATCGGCGTATATCACGGCGGGAATTCTCGCGCTCATCGTGACTCCGGTCGCCGCGACGAACGCGGCGGGCGTCGGATTCATCGTGTTCGCATCCGTCTGGGCCATCGCCTCGAAGTTCATCTTCGCCATCGGCAAAAAGCACATCTTCAACCCCGCCGCGTTCGGCGTGGCGCTCGCCGCCATCGTCATCAACCAATCGGCGACCTGGTGGGCGGCCGGCAGCGCGACGCTCCTTCCCATCACGATCGTGGGCGGACTCCTTATTGTGCGGAAGCTCCAGCGCTTCGACCTCGTCGCGAGCTTCGCCGTCGCGGCACTCGGCACGGTCGTTCTCACGGCACCCGCATCGAATTTCGCGTCGCCGCTTGTGCAGACGCTCCTCCATTCGTCCTTCTTCTTCCTCGCGTTCGTGATGTTGACGGAGCCCCTGACGATGCCGGGTTCCCGGCTGCCGCGCATCATCTACGGCGCCATCGTCGGCGTCCTGTTCGTTCCGACCGTGCACGTCGGTTCCCTGTTCTTCACGCCCGAGCTCGCCCTCATCGTCGGCAACGTCTTTTCGTACCTCGCGAGCCCGAAAGGCCGCTTCACGCTCACGCTCTCGTCGGTCGAACGGGTCGGCACCGATATGTACGACTTCGTCTTTTTGCCCGATCGGCCTCTCTCCTTCCGCCCCGGGCAGTATCTCGAGTGGACCTTGGGGCACGCGTTCCCCGACAATCGCGGCAACCGGCGATACTTCACCATCGCGTCGAGCCCGACCGAGAAAGAGCTCCATCTCGGCGTGAAATTCTACGAGCCGGCGAGCACGTTCAAGCGGGCGCTCGCCCGGATGAAGGCCGGCGACACGCTGTCCGCCTCGCACCTCGCGGGAGATTTCGTGCTGCCGAAAGATCCGTCAGAGAAGCTCGCATTCATCGCGGGCGGCATCGGTATTACACCGTTCCGCAGTATGGTCCAGTATCTCGTCGACACGCGCGACCGGCGCTCCGCGGTACTCCTCTACGCCAACAAGACGGCGGACGATATCGCCTACAAGGAGGTGTTCGACCGCGCGGAGCGGGAGATCGGCCTCAAGACGGTCCACGTCCTCTCGGGAGAAGCGGCGCCCCCGCCCGGTATGCAAAGCGGCCGCATCGATGCGGCGCGGATCGCGAGGGAAGTTCCAGATTATCGGGAACGCCTATTCTTCATTTCGGGGCCTCATACGATGGTCGACTCGTTCGCGAGGACGCTGCGCGAGATGGGCGTCCCGCGACGCAACATCAAGACGGACTTCTTCCCCGGCTTCGCCTAAGCCGCTTGCGCCGCGGCTACCACATTGATTGGCGCCCCTTCCTTGAACGCGCGGATGTTGTCCGCGGTCGTGTCGAGAATGCGCTCGATGGCCTCCGTCGTGTCGAACGCGATATGCGGCGTCACGATGACCCGCGGGTGGTTGATGAGGTACTCGTTCGTAAGCACGATCTTGAGCTTTTCTTCGCTCGGTTTTTCTTCCTCCAAGAGCCCCGCTTCGTTCGCCGTATCGCTTTCGTCCTCGAGCACGTCGAGGCCGGCCCCCGCGAGGATGCCCGAGCGGAGCGCTTCCATAAGGGCCGCGGTTTCGACGACGGCGCCCCGCGCCGTGTTGATGAGGTAGGCTCCTTTTTTTATCTGCGAGATGTTTTCTTTGTTGATGAGATGGTGCGTGTGCGGATTGTACGGAACGTGGAGCGTGATGATGTCGGCCTTTCCGAGAAGCTCGGGGAGATCGACGTACGCGAAGCCCTGTTCGCGCGCAAGCTCGTCTCTGCGGCGGACGTCGTAGACTATCGACTTCATACCAAAGCCGTTCGCTATCTTGACCGCGTGGACGCCGATGTTGCCGCAGCCGACGATGCCCAATGTCTTGCCGGCGAGATCGAAGCCGGTGAATCCCGCCTGCGAGAAAGAACCCGCTTCGACCTGCCGGTCGGCCTCGCAGACCCGGCGGGAGAGCGCGAGGATGAGCGCGAAGGCGAACTCGGCGACCGTGTTGACGCCGTAGGATGGAACGCTCGAGACCGTGATGCCGCGCCGCTTCGCTTCCCCCATATCGATATGATCGAATCCGGTCGAGCGCGTGGCGATGAGCTTGAGATTGGGAAACCGGTCGAGCTCCGCCTTCCCCACCCTGCTGTTGACGAAGATCGAAAGGACATCGGCGCGGTCGTCGGCGATGTCCGGATGCTCCCCGATGGGACCCTGCGCGAACGAGAGCTCGACGCCGGGCGGCAGCTTGCTCCGCATATACTCCTCTTCCCACGCCTCCTGCCCGAAGTAGCGTATGTTCATACGAATGCGGATTACGGTTCGACGTAGCGGATCTCCTTGCCGGACATACAGCCGCTTTCCTCGACGTCGTAGATAATGACCGTGCCGAAGAGCATCTCGAGACGATTGGCTTCCGGCTTGGGTATGGATTCAATATATACCATAAGCGCGCGGAGCGCATTGCCGTGGGAAACGATAAGGATATTTTCTCCGCGCCGAAGGAAAGGGACGACCCTCCCCATATAGAACGGCACGACGCGTTCGTAGACCTGCCTCAGCGTTTCGCCGTTCGGAACGGGATAATCCCAGTCGCGGCGGACGTGTTCGAACAGCTCCTCGCCGAAGATCCTCTCCATTTCCCATTTGTTCTTCCCCGTATAGTCGCCGTAGTCGCGCTCGTTGAGCGCGGCCGAGTACTCGACCGGGATCCCGGTCTCGCCGAGCGCCGCGAGCATACGCTCGAGCGTCTCGTGCGTGCGGACCTGCATCGAAGCGAACGCCGCATCGAGGCGGATGTCCCCTATGAGGCGCCCCATTTCGGCCGACTTCTCGAAGCCGTACGGCGTCAGGTGCACGTCGCGCGTGCCCGTCCAGAGCCCCTGCCCGTTCCAGGTCGATTCGTGATGCCGCGCGATGATCAGTTTTCCGTTCATAGTTCTCTCCGCGTCGTCTCCGGCGCGAGATGCCGCTCGGCCTCGAGGGCGATCGATTCCATCGCCCGCACCGCTTCGACGGGGCGTGCCCCGACGGCCGTTTCTTCGGAGAGCATTACCGCATCGGCGCCCTCGAGGATGGCTTGCGAGATGTCAGTGACCTCCGCGCGGGTCGGCTCGGGCTCCCGCACCATCGACTCGAGCATCTGGGTCGCGACGATGGAGGGCTTCCCCGCCGCTCCCGCCCGGCGGATGATGTCCCGCTGGACGAACGGCAGGGTGGGGAGCGGGATCTCGCGCCCCAGGTCGCCGCGGGCGACCATAACCGCGTCAGCCGCTTTGAGGATGCGGTCGATATCGAGAACGGCGCTTTTACGCTCGATCTTCGCGATGAGTTTCAGCGTGCCGCCGCCGAGGCGCTCGATGCGCTCGCGGCTGCGGCGCATATCGTCTCCGCTGCCCACGAACGAGAGGGCGATGTGCGTGAACCCTTCGTCGATGCAGAAGCGGGCGAATTCTTCATCTCTTTCCGTGAGCGAGAACGCCGCGGCGGCGTCGTAGGTGTGTCCCCTCCCCTCCTGAACGCGCGGGCCGGGCAGGTCGCCGATGAGAAGGAGCTTGCGACGGGACGCCGCCGCGGCGGCGCGCACGGCGCCGAGGTCCCGTTTGAAATCAGTCGATCCTTTCCAGGAAAAATTGAACCGCGCGGCGTCCATACCTCCTTCCGCCATAGCGCGGAGCGTCGCCTCATCGGCGCACGCGGGCCCCACGGTCGCAATGATAGAGACTCGCGTTCTCATAGGGCGCGTGACAGCTCTTCTTCTATCTCCGCGAGGCGGTTGTACTTCGCGACGCGCTCTCCGCGTGCGAGCGAACCCGCCTTGATATGTTCGGCCGCGGCGGCGACGGCGAGGTCGGCGATGAACGCGTCGTTCGTTTCTCCCGAGCGGTGAGAGGCGCACAGCGCGAGGCCCTCTTCGCGCGCCGCACGGATGGCCTCGAGCGTTTCGGTCACCGTGCCGATCTGGTTCGGCTTGATGATGACCGCGCTTACGGCGCGGCGTTCCGCCGCCTCGCGGATGCGCGAAGCGGAGGTCACCGTGAGATCGTCGCCGACGACAAGCGCTTTTCCGCCCAGAGCCTCGCGGAGCGTCGCCGTATTTTCGAGGTCGTCTTCCTCGAAGGGATCCTCGAGGTAGCGCAGAGGATAGCGCCCGGCGAGCCCCAGGTACCAGTCTTTGAGTTCCGCGGGAGAGAATATTTTTTCGGGCTTCCCGCCGAGATGATACGCGCCCTCCCGCCAGAGGCCGGAGGCCGCGGCGTCGATGCCGAAGGAGAAGCCGCCGCGGAGCGCCTCGCGCGCCGCGGCGGCAAGCATATCGAGCGCCTCTTCCGTCGAAGCGAGCCGCGGAGCGAAGCC
>JAKALC010000001.1 GCA_021813335.1 bacterium
CTTCGAGGAGAACGTCGCGCTCACGAAGCGCTGCGTCGATTACGCGCGGGATGCCGCGAAGAGCGGAGGAAGAGATATTCTCGTCGAAGGGGAACTCGGTTATATCGGCGTCGGCTCGTCGGTCAAAGACACGATACCCGAGGGCGCCGTGCTCACGACCGATCCTGCCCGCGCGGCCGAGTTCGTCCGGCGGACCGGCGTCGATCTTCTCGCCCCCGCCGTGGGGAGCGTCCACGGCCTTATCCGCTCGGGAAAGCCGCACGTCAAGGCCGAGCTCGTGCGGCAGGTGCGGGAAGCGGCCGGCGTTCCGCTCGTCCTCCACGGCGGCTCGGGCCTCACCGACGATGATTTCCGCGGCGGCATACAGGCGGGCATTTCCGTCGTCCACATCAATACCGAGCTGCGGCTCGCCGACCGCGAGGCCATCGAAAAATCGCTCAAAGAACACCCCGACGAAGTAGCACCGTACAAATTCCTCGCTTCGTCGGTCGAGGATATGACGCGGCTCATTGAAGCGAAGATGAAGCTCTTCGCCGGCCGCTGAGGCGCGCGCCGCGCGCGGACTTGCCGCCCCGAGGTCTCTCTGGTATATTTTGCCGGTATATGACCGTACTGACGGCTCAGAAGAGAGGGTCCGAGAACCCGCGCGCGGCGCGGCGTTCGGGCCTCGTGCCCGCCGTCGTATACGGCCGCAAGGAAAAGTCGACGCCGGTAGCGATCCCGCTCGCAGATTTCGAAAAGGCGTACCACGAGGCCGGCGAATCGACGGTCGTGACGCTCGAGGGCTTGGGCGAGCCGAAGGACGTGCTCATCCACGAGGTCTCCTACGACGCGCTCTCGGGCCTTCCTATCCATATCGATCTCTACGCCATCGAAAAGGGCCAGACGGTAACCGTGTCGGTCCCGCTCCAGTTCGACGGCGCTTCGCCCGCCGTGAAGGATCTGGGCGGCATCCTCGTCAAGGTTATGCACGAGCTCGAGGTGACGGCCCAGCCGAAAGATCTTCCGCACTCCATCTCCGTCGATATCAGCAAGCTCGAAACGCTCGAGAGCCAGATCCACGTGCGCGATGTGGCGCTTCCGCCGGGCGTCGAAGCCGAAGCGGAGCCCGATGAAGTCGTGGCTATGATCTCGGTCGCTGTCGAAGAGAAAGAAGAGGCGCCGGTCGATCTCTCCGCGATCGAAGTCGAAAAGAAGGGCAAGAAGGAGGAAGAGGGCGCCGCGCCCGCCGCTCCCGAGGGAGAGAAAAAACAATAACCATAAACCAAAATCCCGCCGCTTCTCTCTCGAGAAGCGGCGGGATTTTTCTACTCCGGCCGAGGGCGCGGTATACTGTCAGGATGCGGCATATGCGTACGGCGGCAGCACTAGGCGTGCTCGCAGCGCTCTCTTTGTTCTTCCCGGCCAGGTTCGCGGCGCATACGTATGCGCAGGTCGCGGATAGCGCGACGCGCCAGCAGCTAATGGACCAGCTCGACTCCCTCAACGCCCAGGCCGACGTCTATCAAAAACAGATCGATTCTCTCGAACAGCAGAAGGCGTCCCTTAAGCGCGACGTCGCGCTCCTCGACGCCCAGATAGCGCAGGCGAAACTCGCCATCCAGAGCCGCAACCTGACCATCCGCCAGCTCTCGCTCAGCATCCAGCAGAAAGAGGACACCATCACCGGCCTCAACAGCAAACTCGAGAACGAGTACGAGTCGCTCGCGGCCATCCTGCGCGAAATGGACCAGCTCGACACGACGTCGGCGGTCGTCTCGGCGCTCGCCGCCGAGAGCCTCTCCGAATTCTTCGCCGATATCGACCAGTTCGGGGCCATCAACGAGCAGATGCAGCAGTCGTTCACCGATATCCAGACCAACAAGCAGCTCAACGAGCAGCAAAAAAGCGACCTCGAGAATCAGCTCCAAGAGGAGACGCAACTCCGGCAAGTGCAGCAGCTCCAGCAGCAGCAGCTCACCGCGCAGGAGAATCAGAAGAACCAGATCCTCGCCGCGACGAAAGGCGAGGAGAGCACCTATCAGACGCTCCTCGCGAAGAACCAGCAGACGGCATCACAGATCCGCGCGGCGCTCTTCCAGCTCACGGGGACGAAGGGTATTCCGTTCTCGCAGGCGCTGCAGTACGCGAACGTGGCCGAGCAGAAGACGGGCATCAGGCCGGCCTTCCTCCTCGGCATCATCGCGGAAGAATCGAACCTCGGCCAGAACGTCGGAACGGGCAACTGGATGACCGATATGTACCAATGCTACCTCTCGCTCGGCTCTCCGACCGCGGCGGAAAAGCAAAAGGCGGCGTACCTCTCGATCACGGGGAGCCTCGGTCTCGATCCCTACTCGATGCCGGTCTCCAAGAAGCCCTGGTACGGCTGCGGCGGAGCTATGGGTCCCGCGCAGTTCATTCCCTCCACCTGGGCCCTGTATGCGGGGTATCCGGCGCCGGGGTACGCATACAATCCCTCCTCCGACCGCGTGGGGCCTCTGACCGGCAACCAGCCGCCTTCGCCGTGGAATCCGCCCGACGCTTTTATGGCGGCCGCGCTTTATCTCACCGACAGCGGCGCCGCGTCGCAGACCTCAAGCGGGGAATTCAGGGCGGCGATGTGCTATCTCGCGGGCTGCAACAAGGTCAACAACAAAGCTCTCCAGTTCTACGGCAACGATGTCGCGAAACTCGCGATGAAATACCAGTGCCAGATAGATATCATCAACGGCAACTCGAACAGCCAGAGCTGCGCCCTCGAGAGCCTCTAGGCGCCGGAGGCGGTTGCAGAAGGGTCTTTTTGATGCTATAGTCTCGGTATGAAAACCGAGACCCATCCGGCATACCACCCGAAGGCCGTGGCGACCTGCGCGTGCGGGGCGTCCTTCCCGGTCGGCTCGACCAAGGAAAAACTGGAGATCGAGATCTGCAGCTCCTGCCACCCGTTCTACACCGGCAACGAGAAGATCCTCGACACGGCGGGCCGCGTCGAAAAATTCAAGGCGCGCCGCGCGGCCGCAACCCACAAGAAGTCGAAGTAGGTCGTTATGCACCGCGAATTCCGCGTGAGCGGAATTCGCGGTGCATTGTCATATATGCCGGAGAACGAAGCGCTCTCGCGCTACAAGGATAACCAGAAGACCGCGTATCTCGCGGCCGAGCTCGAGCGTCTGATGCGCGAAGAGCACGACCTTCGCGAGCTCGCGAAGGGCGACCTCGGCGCTCTGGCCGACGAGGAGCTCGCGTCGATCGCCGGACAGAAGCAGGCGCTCATAGCGCAAATGGACGACATTCTCGCGCAGGAAAAGGAAGAGGAGGAATATCCGAACGAAGCCATCCTCGAGGTCCGCGCCGGCGTCGGCGGCGACGAAGCGGCGCTCTTCGCCGCAGAGCTCGCGGCGATGTATACGGCGTATGCGGCGATACAGGGATGGAGCGTAAAGAAGCTTTCCGAATCGCAGACCGATATCGGCGGCTATAAAGAGGTCGTCTTCGAGCTGCGCGGCAAGGGCGTCTACAAGCGCCTGCGCCACGAGACCGGGGTTCACCGCGTACAGCGCATTCCCGAGACCGAGAAAAGCGGCCGCGTGCACACCTCGACCGCGAGCGTTATGGTGCTGCCGATCCGCAAGAAGCCGACCATCGTCATCAATCCGGCCGATATCGACATAGAGTTTTCGCGCTCGGGCGGCGCCGGCGGACAGAACGTGAACAAGGTCGAGACGGCCGTCCGCCTCATCCACCGGCCGACCGGCGTCGACGCGCGCTCGACCTCGGAGCGCAGCCAGGCCCAGAACCGCGAGCGGGCGATGGCGGTTCTCGTCGCCAAGCTCGAGCGCCTGCACGAGGAGGAAGAGGCGGCGAAGCATATGGCGGAGCGTCACGAGAAGCTCGGTACGGGCGACCGGTCGGAAAAGATACGCACCTACAACATTCTTCAAGACCGCGTGACCGACCATCGCATCAAGGAAAGCTGGCATAACCTCCCGGCTGTCTTGGGCGGCCGCCTCGACCCCATCCTCGACGCTCTCGAGAAGGGCGGGGAGGGCGGGGCCGTTGCGGAATAAGATAAGCCGTGCTAACGTAGTTTGGTCTATGGCAGAGAACACCAACCCGCTCATCGATAAGCTCTTCTCCGTGGGGGCGCATTTCGGCTATGCCAAATCGCGCCGCCATCCCTCGGCGAGCCGCTTCCTCTTCGGCGAGAAGGGAAGCGTCGAGCTGTTCGATCTCGAGCGTACCTCGGCGCTCCTCGAGGAGGCGCTCGCGTACGTGAAGGATCTTGCCGCGAAGCGGCAGACGATCCTCTTCGTCGGCGGAAAGGCCGAAGCTCGCGGCGCGCTTGAGCGCATCGCGCGCCGCCTCAACCAGCCCTACGTCTCGGGCCGCTGGATCGGCGGTACGCTCACCAACTGGAGCGAGATAAAGAAGCGCCTCACCCGGCTCATCGAGCTCTCCGAGAAGCGCGACAAGGGCGAGCTCGCCAAGTTCACCAAGCTCGAACGCCTCCTCATCGACCGCGAGATCGCCGACCTCGAGGTTATGTTCGGCGGCCTGCGCGGCCTCGAGAAGCTGCCTGCGGCCCTCTTCGTCGTCGATCCGCGCCGCGAGAAGATCGCCGTCGAGGAAGCCGCGGCGGCGGGGATCCCGGTCGTTGCCCTTATGAACTCCGACTGCGACGCGGGCCTCGTTGCGCACCCCATCCCGGCGAACGACGCGTCGCGCCAGACGATCGAGCTCATCCTCGACGAAGCGGCCCGCGCGTTCGAGGCGGGCGCCTCGACGCCGACGCCGGAAGTACCCGAGGCGGCGGCGTAAACCCGCGTTCCGGGCCGCGCCGCGCGCGTGCGCGTTTTTTATTTTTAGTCTATAGTTTTGAACATATGATCTCCGCTGATGTCGTGAAGGAACTCCGCGATCGAACGGGCGTGTCGGTGATGCAGTGCAAGAAGGCGCTCGAGGAAGCGAAGGGCGATATGGCGAAGGCCATCGAGATCCTCTCGCGCAAGAGCGCGGATATCGCGCGCAAGAAGGGCGACCGGGCGCTCGGCGCCGGCGTCGTCGCGTCATACATCCACACCAACGGCCAGGTGGGCTCCATCGTGCTTCTCTCGTGCGAGACCGATTTCGTATCGAAGAACGAGGAGTTCGCGGCGCTCGCTCGCGAGATCGCGATGCACGCCGCCGCGGCGCGCCCCGAGTACATAAGCCGCGCCGACGTTCCCGAAGCGGCGCTCAGCGAGCTTCATACGATGTTCGCGCCTGAGGCTGCGGGGAAACCCGAAAATATCCGGGAAAAAGTCATCGAAGGCAAGGTCAACGCGCGCCTCGCGGAACTCGTGCTTCTCGAACAGCCGTTCATCAAAGACGACTCGAAGACGATCCAGGGGCTCATCGACGCGGCATCGCAGAAATTCGGCGAGCGCGTCGCCGTCTCGAAGTGCCTCTACGTGTCCGTCAAGTAATGCGGGGGTTCCCGCCGCCGCTCAGGGCTCGATTTCGAACGGCGGCCGGAATTGACCTTTTGTGCTAGAATGGCTTTATGGTCGCTTTTTTGACCACGGTTCTCGTCCTCTCCAGCGTGGCTATGGCCGCGCTTCTTGCCGCTAAGCACTGGGAGCTTACAACCGGTCGTATTTTCCTTGCGGAGAAGCGTCCGCAGATAGGGGATCTTTCCCATCGTTTTCTTCGGACGCTCGAAACACGCCTGCCCCTTTTGGCGCGCCTCTATTCGGAGCGCGCGCTCGAGTGGCTCCGCAATTCGGCGCGGGTGGGGCTTGCGCACACGCTCCTTGCGGTCGAACAATGGCTTGAGAGGACGCTGCACACCCTCCGCTACCGCATCACGCCGCCCTCGAGCGCGACCGGCCAGGCCTCGGCGTTCTTGCGCGAGGTGGCGGAACATAAAAAGCGCCTATCGCGGCGGATACGGAAAGAATTCCCGCCGCTTGAGATATAGTGCCGGCCAGCGTAGCTCAGTTGGCAGAGCACCTGTTTTGTAAACAGGATGTCGTCGGTTCGATCCCGACCGCTGGCTCTTGTAGTAAAGCGAAGAAGGCCTCAGGGCGTTCTGCCGCGCGCGCAAGCGCGGGCGCCGCGCGAGTCCTTGCGGCCGGGGCTTGTCCCGGGGTGTCCTGCCGATTTTATTGCGACGCCGCGCGGGAAGACGGCGTCGAGGTCGCGAGCTTCTTGATGCCCGGAGCCATCTTGAGGATATCGGGCACCGCCTGGAGGCCGTAGAGCGGCCCTTGGTTGTTGATGACGAGCGCGGGCATCGTGTCCTCGACGCCGCGTATCGCGATGAGCGTCTTGAGCGCCGAAAGATCGAGATTATAGTCGAACGAATAGACGCGCAGCGAAGGATACGTCTGTCGCAGGTAGGTGAGCACGTCGCCTTCGCGCGAGCAGTCGGCGCAGTCGCCGGCGTTCGAGTAGAAATACAGGATGAAGACCGGATGGACGCCGCACTGCGAGGCCACCTTCTGCATCAGGAGGTAATCCTTTATCTCGAGGAGCGAGTACTGCTTCTTGAGCGCGATAACGTCGGGATTGTTCGCGCCGAGCGTTTCTTCCGCATACGAGAGCCGGTTGGCGAGCGAATTGAGCTCGACCGAAAGGACCGGATTGCGGGCGATATCGGAGCAGCTCAATTGCCCCAGGAGATCGTACTGCGTTTCGTTCGAGAGGAGGTCGATGGAGATGCGGTCCTCGGTCGCGCGGAGCTCCTCGAGCCGGGCGTCATTGAGGCGCGCGGCCGCATAGAACGCCGTACCGAAAATGGCGGCCGTTATAAAAAAAGCGAGCACGTATTTCTTGCCGTCGAACGCGCGCTGCCCCGGAGTCATTGCGGGATACTAGCACAGCTCGCACCGGAACAGAAGCCCGGGCGCCGGCTTAGCGCCAAGCGCTTTCTTTCGAGCGCAAGGCCCCCCAGGCCGCACGCGCGAGCCACAGGGGCGCGATGAACCCGTAGATCGTGAAGTACGAGACGAGAGAGCCGGCGCCGAAATCGGCTCCGGCCATACGCCGTCCCATAAGGACGGCGGCCAAGGTCATCGCGAGCGTTACGACGGCGAGGAACATCAAGACGCTCGTATTGATATAGAACCAGTCGAGATGGATCGACGGCGCCTGGAGAGGAACCTTCACGAGCCACAGCGTGAGGAGGCGGTTGGCGACGGTCGAGACGATATTGAAGAGGATGTAGCAGAACATATACATCGCGCCCACGAACATCGCGAGGCCGAAGGGGAGGACGAGAAGGCCGAAGTTCCCGAACCGCGAATTGAAATACATATGCTGGTAGTCGCGGCTATTGAGGAGGAATCCTTGCGACCAGCGCGTGCGCTGCTTGATGAGTCCCGCGAGCGTGCGCGGGACGTTCGTGTACACGATGGCCGTATGGGCATTCTGGATGGAAAGGCCGTGCGCATGCATACGGAACGCCATCTCCATATCTTCGGTATTGTGGGCGTGGCGGAAGGGGCCGACGATCGCGAACATATCGCGGCGGTAGAGCGAGAACGGCCCGGGGAGGACGGAGATAGCCGAGAGATTGTCGAATATCTTCTTGAAAAAGATACCGAGCGTATACTCGACCGCCTGCATAAGCTCGAGGAGGCTGCGCGGCGAGTTGACCTTCATCGCGGGGACGACGGCCATCGTCGACGGATCTTCCTCGAACTTCTTCACGACCTCGGCGAGGGCGTCGGGCGCGACGAGCGAGTCGGCGTCGAGACAGCCCACGAGCTCGCTCTCGCTGCGCTCGATGCCGAAATTGAGCGCGGTATACTTACCGCCGTTCTCCTTCGAAAGGACGCGCACCTGCGGGTGCCCCGCGAAGCGGTTCGCCACCCCGAGCGTCCCGTCCGTCGACCCGTCATCGACGACGATGATCGAAAGTTTCTCCTTTGGGTAGTCGAGGGCGAGGAGCGAATGCACGGTCGCCTCGAGCGTATCCTCTTCATTCCAGCACGGCACGATGACGGAAACCGTCGGGTAGCGCTTCGGCCGCGCGGAGCTCTTGTCGGACGGACGGCGCTCGAAGAACGAGATAAGCAGAAAGACCTCGAAATAGAGCGCGAGGAAAAGAAAGACGTATACGGCCGCGGTGCCGGCTGTCATTGGTTGGAATATAGCATAGATGCCGCTATACTGGGAGGCACTATGGCAGGCGAGCATACGGCTCAAAAAAGGGGCCATATTCACCCCATTTCGTCCTTGATCCGCGAGGCGAACGGGATATTTTTCGATCTCGGCTTTTCTTTCGCCGAGGGCCCGCTTCTCGAGGACGAGCGGCATAACTTCGATATGCTGAACGTCCCCAAGGACCACCCGGCGCGCGATATGCAGGACACTTTTTTTATGAAAGGGGAGCCCGGCAAGGTGCTGCGCACGCACACCTCGCCCGTGCAAGTGCGCTATATGGAAAGCCAGGTGAAGAAGGGGATAAAGCCCCCGTATCGCATCATCGTTCCGGGCAAAGTCTTCCGCAACGAAGCGACCGATATGACCCACGAGGCGGAATTCTTCCAGATAGAAGGACTTGCGGTCGGCGAGGATATAACGCTCGCGCATCTCAAGGGAACGCTCTCGGCATTCTTCGAGAAGCTGTTCAAGGGGGCGGTAGAGATCCGGTTCCGCCCAAGCTTCTTTCCGTTCACCGAGCCGTCGGTCGAGGTCGATATGCGCCTCACGGGAGAGAATGCGCCGGAAAAACTGCGCGGCCGCTGGATCGAGATGATGGGCGCCGGTATGGTGCACCCCTCGGTGCTCGAAAATGCGGGCGTCGATCCGAAGAAGTACCGCGGTTTCGCCTTCGGTATGGGACTCGACCGCCTGGCGCTTTTGCGCTGGGGCATCGACGATGTGCGTCTGATGCACTCGGCCGACCTGCGATTTGTGAACCAATTCTAACCGTATGCGTATTTCTCGAGCTTGGCTTCAAAAATATTTTGATGCGAAACTGCCGGATACGCCGGCGCTTGCCGACGCGCTCACATTCCACGCGTTCGAAATTGAAGGTGTGGAAAAAATTGCAGGCGACGAAATGCTTGACGTCAAGGTGACGCCGAACCGCGGGCACGACTGTCTCTGCCACCGCGGTATCGCGAAAGAACTCTCGGCGATCCTTGAGCTTCCCATCGCGCGCGATCCGCTTGCAGAGAAACCGAACCTCTCTCCAAAAACCGATGCCGTTTCCGTGTCGATACGGAACCAGCTCTGTTCGCGCTACATCGCGGGATACATTCGCGGCGTCTCGGTAGGGCCGTCGCCCGCGTGGCTCCGGGAGCGACTCGAAGCCCTGGGTCAGCGTTCCATCAACAACGTCGTCGACGCGACGAATTTCGTTATGTTCAACGTCGGCCAGCCCTTGCACGCGTTCGACGCGGGCAAGCTCAAAACAAAAAATGGAGCCTACGCGATAGGGGTTCGCAGTGCGCGAAGCGGGGAAGTGATGCAGGCACTCGATGAAAAACGATACGAGCTCGCGGAATCGATGCTCGTCATTGCCGATGAAAATGAGGACGAAGCCATTGGCATTGCGGGTGTCAAAGGCGGAATGCCCGCGGCCATAACCGAAGCGACGCGGGACGTCATCATCGAGTCCGCGAACTTCGACGGCGCCGCAACGCGCAAGACCGCTGCGGCGCTCAAGTTGCGCACCGATGCCTCGACGCGCTTCGAACAAGTCATCTCGCCCGAGCTCGCCGCATACGGGATGAAGAGCGTCGTCGACCTGATACTGAAGCTCGCGGGCGGGGAACTCGTCGGATTCGCCGACGAGTATCCGAAGCCGCAGCCGAAAAAAACCGCGAGCGTTTCCGTGCCGCAAGTGCAGGCGATGCTCGGAATGAAATTGACCGAAAAGGAAATCACCAATGCCTTCACGCGGCTTGGGTTCGCATTCGAACAAGGCGGCGAGACGTTCACGGTCTCGGTGCCGTTCGAACGATTGGATATTTCTATCCCGGAAGATTTGGCCGAAGAGGTGGCGCGCATTGTAGGACTTGACGCTGTGCCAGCGACGAAGCTCCCGCCGCTCACAGCGAACCCGGCGGTCAGCTCGAATTTTTATGCGAACGAGCATATTCGAGAGTTTCTCGCTTCCCGCGGATTCTCGGAAGTCGTTACCTCCGTCTTTGCCGACCGAGGCGAGCGCGTCGTGCTCAACAAGGCCGACGGCGTGCGGCCCTATCTGCGAGCGAATCTTTCGGATGGGCTTGCCGATGCGCTGCAAAAAAATATCCGCAACAAAGAACTGCTCGGCCTCGAACAGATCCGCCTCTTCGAGATAGGTACCGTATGGAAGGATGGCCGCGAAGAATCCTCCGTCGAGCTCGCGGTCGAGACGAAGAAGGGGGAAAAGAACGCTGATGAATGGCGCCGCGAGCTCGAGGCAGAACGTGCGCGCCTTCCCGAGGAACCCGCGGCGTACGAGAACCTCCCGCTTTCTCCCGCCGTCCGCTACGAGCCGTTCTCGAAATATCCCTACATCGTGCGCGACGTGGCCTTCTGGGCGCCGTCCGGCGCGGACGCGAACGCTCTCGCCTCTTTCATCCGCGAAAAAGCGGGAGGCCTTGCCGTGCGCTGCGATCTTTTCGACCGCTTCGAAAAGGGCGGCCGCACGTCGCTCGCCTATCGCCTCATCTTCCAATCGTTCGACGAGACCCTGAAGGACGACGATGCGAATGCGGCTATGGACGGCGTCTATACTGAACTGCGCGCACAGGGCTTCGAAATCCGTTGATATTCCTGCTTGATAAAATCGCGAGCTGCACTGTTGCGCACTCCGGTTCTCACTCGCCTTACGATCAAAAGTAAGGCTCGCTTCGCTCCTCGTGCGCGGCCTAGCATCTCATCGATTTTTATCAAGCAGGGCACTGTTTTTCCGCTGTTTTTCCTAACCCGGATATGGTATACTAGATATGTCTCAAAAAGGCATTTTTTTGTTGTAACGTATGGCCAAAAAGGACGATTCAAAAGCGAAAAAGGCGGCAAGCACCGGTTCCTATACCGCGCAGGCCATTACCGTCCTTGAGGGGCTTGAGGCGGTACGCCGCCGCCCCGGTATGTATATCGGGACGACCGGCCCCGACGGTCTCCATCATTTGATATGGGAAGTGTTCGACAACTCTCGCGACGAGGCCATGGGCGGCTTCGCTGACGATGTCGAAGTGGCGCTGCTCCCGGGCCCTTCGACGAGCTCAGGGCAAGCAACAATCGTCCGCGTCGCAGACAACGGCCGCGGCATCCCGGTCGACGTTCATAAGCAAACCAAAGTATCGGCGCTCGAGACGGTGATGGCGACCCTGCACGCCGGCGGTAAGTTCGGCGGCGAAGGCTACAAAGTGTCCGGCGGTCTGCACGGCGTCGGTGTGTCCGTCGTAAACGCCCTCTCCACCTATCTGCGCGCCGAAGTGCACCGCGACGGCGGCGCCTATATGCAGGAGTATGCTCGCGGCAAGAAGAAGGCTGCGGTCAAGAAAGTCGGTTCGTCATCGCTTCACGGCACGGTCATCTCGTTCTCTCCCGACCCGGAGATCTTTACGACGACGACCGAATTCGACTTCGACAAAATCGTCGCACACCTGCGCGAGCAGGCCTACCTCGTAAAGGGGCTTCGCATCACGATCATCGACGCGCGGAAAAGCGACTACAAGCTGCCGCAGCCTGGCAAGGAGCTCTACCTCCGCCAGGAGCTCACGGGGAACCCTTCGATGACGTTCTACTTCGAGGGAGGGCTCGCATCGCTTGTCGCATTCCATAACCGCTACCTCAAGCCCATCCACAAGAACATTTTCTATATCGAAAAAGAGCAGGATGGCATCGGCGTCGAAGTAGCGCTCCAATATGCCGACGATATCTCCGCCCGCGTGTTCACGTTCGCGAACAATATCTACAACAGCGAGGGCGGCACGCACCTGACCGGCTTCAAGACGGCTTTGACGCGCACGCTCAACACGTACGGACGCGCGAACAACCTCATCAAGGATAAGGACGAGAACTTCACGGGCGACGACGTGCTCGAGGGGCTCACGGCCGTCGTCTCGGTGAAGATGCGCGAGATACAGTTCGAAGGCCAGACCAAGGCGAAGCTCGGCAGTGTCGAGGCGCGCGGCGCGGTCGAGGCGGTCTTCAGCGAGGCCTTCAGCTACTTCCTCGAAGAGAAGCCGGACGACGCGCGCTCCATCGTCTCGAAATCGATGCTCGCTCTCAAGGCACGCAAGGCCGCGAAGGCCGCCAAGGATTCGGTGCTGCGCAAGGGAGCGCTCGAGGGCTTCGGTCTGCCGGGCAAGCTCGCCGATTGCCAGAGCAAAGAACCCGAAGACTCAGAGCTCTTCATTGTCGAAGGAGATTCGGCCGGCGGCTCCTCGAAACAGGGCCGCGATCGTGCGACACAGGCCATCTTGCCTTTGCGCGGCAAAATATTGAACGTCGAACGCGCCCGCCTCGACAAAATGCTCGCATCGCAGGAGATCAAAAATCTTATTTTGGCGCTCGGTACGGCGATCGGCGACGTATTCGACATCAGCAAGCTCCGCTACCACAAGATCATCATCGCGACCGATGCCGACGTCGACGGCGCGCACATCCGCACGCTCCTCCTCACTCTCTTTTTCCGTCACTTCAGGCAAGTCGTCGACGGCGGGTATCTTTACATCGCTCAGCCGCCTCTCTACAAAATTAAACGCGGTAAAGAAATACTCTACGCCTATTCGGACGAAGATAAATTCCGCTTGCTCGGCAAAGATGCGGATCTTGTCGAAGAGACGGAGTCTGTCGAAACCGAAGACGAAACCCCGGAGGCGCGCGAGGAAGAAGCTGAAGCGGAAGCTGCGGCTGCCGCGAAGGGAAAGAAAGCGAAGCTGACCATCCAGCGCTACAAGGGCTTGGGTGAAATGAATCCGGAGGAGTTGTGGGAAACGACGATGGATCCGGGACGCCGACAGTTGAAGCTCGTTACGGTCGAAGACGCACAAGATGCCGATCGCGTATTCGACATTTTGATGGGCGAAGACGTGTCGTCTCGAAAATCGTTCATCCAATCGAACGCGAAGAACGCGAATCTCGACATTTAACTATGCCAAATCTCGTCCTCCTTTTTGCGATAGCCATCCTGTTCGTGGGAGAGGGGATTAATATTTGGGCGGAAATGATATCGGCGCGGCTGCCGGCGTCATCTCTGTTCGAGCCCGGGCACCTGTTTCTGTTCGGCATGGTCATTGTCGGCTGCTCGTTTCTCCTCTTCGGCTACTCGCTTGGATATCAATCGACGAAAAATATTTGGATTATCACGGCGGCTTCGGTGGTCGGCATACTGATCGTCGAACCGGTGCTGGCGTACCTTTTCTTTCACCAGCTTCCGGTCAAAGGATCGCTCGTCGGCTTGCTGCTGGGAGCGGCAGGCCTTATTGCGACCATTGTTTGGATATAAAAAATTTCCCCCGCAACAAGGGCCTCCTTGTTGCGGGGGAAGAGGTCGTCGCGCCCAAAATTTACAAACTCGCGGTAGCGGTATTGTTAGCGGTGGTCGTATCCCCGGTAATTCCTTGCGGGTCGGCGGTAATGATAAGCGGATTGCCGCTTGCTTCAGCGGATGACGATATGCATACCTGACTCGGGTAGGGAATGGGATAGGCGGAAGGATAAGCTTGTCCGTATGCCGGCATCGTATAGTACGCGGAACAATTTTGAGACGGGAGCGCCCAGCCGAGCGTGAATGCGATTTTTGCGCCGGGCGGAAGCTCCTGCTGCGGCGCTGAGACATACGTATAGGGCGCCTGGAATGGCAGCTTCGCGATGAATATCCAGCCGTGCGGCGCGGTTTTGGTACCGGCGTTGACGATTTCAAATCGAGCGCCGCCGTGCACGTATGACAAAATGTTTACGGCAAGATCGACCGAACCGTTTGGATCTGAAATCGGCGCTGCCGTTTCCGCGGCCGGTTTTTGATGAACGGGCTGTTCGGCGGGAAGTGCGGGAGTGGCGCGCTGAGATTCGGTCGCATTCTGCGGCACGGGAGATGGAGTGGTTGTCGCGTGTACCGCCGGCGGCTGCGCGTCGACAAGAGCCGTCGCGGCCGCTTGCGTTCCGCCAAAGCGGGCGGAAAACGGAGCGGAAATAGCCGTACCGAGCGACGCGAGCATCGACGGCGCGCGCAATGCGACAACGACAACGCCCCACGCGCTCGCGAGAAGGACAAGGATGAGGAGAACGACGCCTGCCGTGCGCATAGCGGAGTTTTTCATAGATGCCGCTTAGCATACCTTGACAAAAAATAGATGTCAAGGTATTCTTGTCGATGCCGCGCACCTTTTTGGTTTCCCGCGGCATTCCAAGCCACCTGGACACAAACAACCGGCAAGGAGGGGCGCAATGTTGTTCTTTCGAAGATGAATCGGCCGGCCAGACAATCCGGCGCAAGATAGCGGTTGGCGGCCGCGCGATCGGAGTCTTGGTGCCTGAAAAAGGGCTTCGCAAGCCGACTCAGACACGAAGGTCAAAAAAAGACCGAACCGATCAGGAGGGCGGAACGTTGCGAAACGTGCCGCCTTTTCAATTTTTATAGCCAGCTTTCTGCGAGGTATACTGAATACGCATCGGCAATTTATCTATGCAGCACTCAACCAAACATAAGTTCGTGCAGGAAATAGAGAAGCATCGTATCGGCTTTTCGCTGACGTTTATCGTCATTTTCACGGTAGCGTTCGTAACGCTTGCGGCCCTCGATCTCTTGCCCGACCCGACGGCAAAGTGGCGCGCCGAACACGGCGGTACGCCCGTCTCGACCTCGACGAGCGCGTATGCGGCAGGGGAGGCGCCGGTGCGCATCACCATAGACTCGATCGGTCTCGACGCCGCGGTCGCCAATCCTATGACGACCGACGCCGATGTTCTCGATCAGGCGCTTCTTAGGGGCGCCGTTCGGTGGCCGGCGTCCGCAGGGCTCGGTGTCGACGGCACGGTGCTTCTCTTCGGCCATTCGAGCTATCTCCCCATCGTACGCAACCTTGCTTACAAAACGTTCGACGGCATCCAGAAGCTCAAGACCGGCGACGAGATAAGCGTCTACTCATCGACAACCGAATACCGCTATCGGGTGACCGGGGTGAGGACCGCGAACGTGGGCGACAGCAACACGAACACGATACCGCTTCCTGCAGACAGCCCTCATCTCACGCTCATCACGTGCGACTCATTCACGACAAAGTCGGACCGCTTCGTCGTGACCGCCGATCTCGCCGGCTCCTATACGCTCGCTCGCTAACGGTCCGCGTTCCTGAGGTCCGACCTCAGAATCTGAGGTCGGACCTCAGGACCTTGTCTTGTGGGGATAACGAAAAATGGCCTGGTTCAGGCGTTTTTTGGCCCTGTCGGGGCCTGTGGCGGGACTATTGACAAAACCGTAAAATAAAGTAGAATTGAAAACGGACTAAGTAGTACCCTTGAAATTCAACCCCGTTCGCCGCGGCGCACCTTGTGCACGCGGCGGGCACACTTCTTGAGGAGAAGCAAAAATGCTTCGCAGAATCGCATGGTGGGTAGGAAGTGTCCTCGTCGTCTTGCTGGTGGCGCTCTTCATTCTGCCGGCAACCCTCGTCATGGGCCACAAGACCTGGCGCTGGGCCACGGATGACCTCGGGATAACCGCGCCCGAGAAGCCGGTAATCATCGCAGCGGAGGCAACTCCGCTGAAGAAGACCATTGCGGCAAAACCGGCAACCCCGGCGCGGCAACGCGTCGAGATCGTGGTGAAGGCGGAGCCGCAAGTGGTGCCCGCCGCAGCGCCGGTGATCGCGGCTGCAGTCGCACCTGCGCCGACCGCGCTGGTCGCCCCGCAGGCCGCTCCGGCGCCGTCGGTCCCGACGTTCTTCATGGGGGCGGAAACGCCCCAGTTCATCTCCTGGATGAACTCGCGCGGCTGCCGTATCACCGAGACGTATTCGCCGGTGTCACACAAGTGGCACTGCGACGATACGCCGCAGGTTATCCCGGCACCGGCACCGAAGTAGCGCGGGCGGGGTTCGGATCTCAGCGGAACGATTCGTGCAATGCGAATCGTTCCGCTGGGTCCATTTTTTGCGCAGAACTGTTTGTGTATGAATCGCCATGATTCGTATATAAAAAGACCTGCATAAAATGGCCAGGTCGCTGAGTGATATAGTTTATATGAAAAACGCTATGACAAACCAGAATCGAAATATCTATCGCGGGATTTTTTCCGTGGCATTTGGCATTCTTGTTTCCGCGTCTGTCGCGGTACAGCCCGCATACGCGCAGTTTGATGGCGGCGCCGACTACGTCACGGGCGGCGGCGTTGATTATGTGACCGGCGGCGGCGTTTCAACCGGCGGAACCAACTATGTCACCGGCGGCGGCTACAATTATTCCGGCGGTACCAATTACGTTACCGGCGGCGTTACCTCGACCGGCGGTGTTAATTATGTAACCAGTCCCTACTCGTACAGCGGCGGCGCCAATTATGTCACGGGCGGCGGCACCAACTATGTCACCGGCGGTGGCGTCAACTATGTTACGGGTCCGTATACCTATTCCGGCGGTACGAACTATGTCACGGGCGGCGGTATTTCTTCGACCGGCGGCACCGACTATGTAACGAGTCCTTATACGTACACGGGCGGCACCAACTATGTCACGGGAGGCGTTGCTTCGGGCGGCGTCAACTATGTCACGGGTCCGTATACCTATTCCGGCGGCACCAACTATGTCACGGGCGGCGGTGTTTATTCGACCGGCACCAATTACGTCACGGGCCCGTATGTATATGGCGGCGCCAACTATGTCACCGGCGGCGGCATCTATTCGACCGGCACGGTTTCGCCGGTTACCCCGTATGTGTCCGGCGGCTCCGGCTCTGTCACCGGCGGCGGCATCTCTTCAACGGGCAGCGCTCCGGCTGTAACTCCGTATACGTACGCGGGTACCGGCTCTGTCACCGGCGGCGGCATCTCTTCGACGGGCGGTGCGTCGGGCATCACCCCGTACTCGTATACCGGCTCGACGTACACGAATGGCGGTATTTCTTCGACGGCGAACATCCCGGCGGTCTCTTCGTACTCGTACGGAGGCACGTCGTATGCGCCGAGCTCGTACAGTATCCCTTCGCCGATCGCGTCGCAGTATATTGCACCGGCTCCCTACGTCACGCTCTCGCAGATACCGTACACCGGCCTCGATCTGGGCCCCATCGGTACGGCGGCTTATTGGCTTTCGCTCATCGCCGTCTGCGCTCTCGTTGCCTACTTCATCGCGGTGAAGAAAGTCCAGAAGGGCTTCCTCACGAAGTTCCGCATCGCATTCTGGGGCGATACCACGACGCCGACCCATCCGGCCTATCAGACCGCTCATATCGAGCGCGCCGAGCTCGCGCTCGCGCCGGCGACGGTCGCCGTACGCGAGCCCGTTCCGGCGGCGTCGTACGCGTCGCTCCCGACCGGCCATAATTCAGCGGCGGATTCGATCGATGCCTTCATCCTCTCGCAGATCTCCAAGACGGCGGCGAAGTAACAACAAGCATCATAGAAACGCAAAAAGATCCCGGGCACAAAGCCCGGGATCTTTTTATCCCCAGAAAACAAGGTCGGACCTTGTTTTCTGGGGATAACGGGAACGATATCGGATAGTATCAGCGGCGTTCGCGAATTTCCTCCCGTAATTTTTCGATGATCCGGGAAAGAGGGAAAGCACCAACCTTTCCCCCGCGACCTTCGAGCGTCGCCGTTTTGTCCGCGACCTCGGCGTCGCCGACGATAAGGAGGTACGGGATCTTGAGCCCCTTGGCTTCGCGGATCTTCTTGCCGAGCGTTTCGTTCGAGTCGTCGAGCTCGGCGCGTACGCCTCCTTCGCGGAGCTCCGCAAGAACGCTTTTTGCATAATCCGCGTGCTTATCCGAGACGGAAAGGACGCGCGCCTGGGTGGGCGAGAGCCACAGCGGAAAGGCGCCGCCGACGTGCTCGATGAGTACGGAGAGGAAGCGTTCGATGGAACCCATAATGGCGGCGTGGATCATCACGATGCGCTCTTTCTCGCCCTTTTCATTGATGCAGGTGAGATTGAAGCGCTCCGGCATATTCATATCGAGCTGGATGGTCGCCACCTGCCAGAGGCGGCCCTGCGCGTCCTCCGCCATAAAGTCGAGCTTCGGCCCGTAGAAGGCGGCTTCGCCGACGCCGTCTACGGTTTCAACATCCTTCTCGCGCGCGATATCGCGCAAGATACCCTCGGCGAACTCCCAGCGCTTTTTGTCGCCCAGATATTTTTCAGGATGTTTCGGATCGTGGAACGAAAGGCGGATTTTTTTGGGACTCATACCGAAGACGCCATAGAACTCCTGGATGATGTCCCAGATCTTGAGGAATTCCTCCTTGACCTGCGATTCGCGGCAAAAGACGTGCGCGTCGTCCTGGGTGAAGGCGCGCGTGCGCGAGAGGCCATTGAGCTCTCCCGATTGCTCGTCGCGGTAGCACATCGTCGAGTTGGCGTAGCGCTGCGGCAGCTGCCGGTAGCTCCACGGTTTGCGGGCGTAGATCTGCGTATGGTGCGGGCAGTTCATCGGCTTGAGCGCGAACTCGTCGCCCTCACGCGTCGTGATGCGGAAGAGATCATCCTTGAACTTGTCCCAATGACCGCTCGTCTCGTAGAGCGCGCGCTTCGTGATGTGAGGTATCTCGACTTTCTCGTAGCCGCGTTTCCGGCGCAGCTCCCAGACGAAGTCGTCGAGAAGGTTTCTGAGCAGCGTGCCCTTCGGGGTCCAGAGAGGGAGGCCGGATCCGACGAGGTCGGAAAAGGTGAAGAGATCGAGTTCGCGGCCGAGCCGCTTGTGATCGGGCTCGGAAGGCTGGGCAACCGGCTTTTCGCTCGTTTCCTTTTTCATAAAAACACTGTAGCACTTTTCCGCGGCGTCTCAAATTCCTCGAGATCGTCTTTCCCGCCGCACAGCGGCCGCGCCAAAACGCAACCACTATGTAGCGGCGGCCGGAGCACGTCCGACCCTCCCTATAGCGCCTTCACCGCTTCCGCGACGAGCGAGAGTTCGCCGTTCCGGTTCGAGAGCCGGCCCTTGAGCGCGATGCAGGAATCGGCCTTCAAGAGGTCTTTATGCTGCGCGAACAGTTTGGGGAAGATGACCGCCTCGATCGAACCGTCCATATCGGCGATTTTGACGAAGGCCATCTGATCGCCGCCTTTGGTGAGAATGACGCGTATGTCGCTCACGATGCCGCCCGTTACGGTCGTGAACCCGGGCCGGAGCTTCTCGCGCATCTGCGAGATAGACATCGGCCGGCGCGCGAGCTTGTCCTTCACGCGGTCGAGCGGATGTCCCGATACGTAGAGCCCGAGAAGCTCTTTCTCCCACGCGAGGCGGTCTTCAATACTTGCGGGCGGCGAGGGCGGCAGACGGATATCGTCCGCATCCGCGCCGCCGAGCCCCGCGAAGAGCGAGTCTTGCGGCGTATCGGCGGATGCCGAGCGATGGTATTCAAGAAGCCGCTCGATGCCCGAGAGCATCGCGCCGCGCTCGCCCAAGGAGTCGAGCGCGCCGCACTGGATAAGCGCCTCGAGCGATTTTTTGTTGAGCGCCTGCGTCGTGATGCGCCGCAGGAAATCCGAAAGCGATACGAACGTGCCGCCCGCCTTCCGCTCTGAGATGATGGCGTCCGCGATGCCGCGCCCGAAGTTCTTTATGGAATAGAGGCCGAAGCGGATGGAATCGCGCTCAACGCTGCCGGCGAGCGCCGCGGCCTCCTCGGAGCGGCCGCTCCCTTCGGCGAGAAGGACCGTGAAGTCGCCGAAGCTTTCATTGATATCGGGCGGCAAAACGGGGATGCCCATCCGCTTGCACTCGGCGACCATCACCGCGATGGTGTCGATATCGCCGGCTTCGGCCGTGAGGATCGACGACATATACTCGACCGGGAAGTTCGCCTTCATATAGGCGGTTTGGTAGGCGACCTTACCGTACGAGGCGGCGTGCGCTTTCCCGAATCCGTACGCGGCGAACGGTTCAATGAGTTTCCAAAGACGTTCGGCGCGATTCTTATCGATCCCGTTTCCCATAAAGCCCGCGACGAGCTTTTCCTTCTGCTTCTCCATTTCGGCGGGGATCTTCTTGCCCATTGCCTTTCTCAGCGCATCCGCTTCGAGCCACGAGTATCCGGCAAGCCGGACGGCGATGAGAAGAACGTCATCCTGATAGGTGACGATGCCATACGAACGATCGAGAATATCTTTGAGCCGCGGATCGAGGTATGAAATCAGCGCCGGATTATGCTTGCGTTCGATATAGGCGGGGATCATTTCCATAGGGCCCGGGCGGAAGAGCGCCACCATAGCGTTGATGTCGTGGATGGTCGACGGACGAAGCTCCTTGAGATAGCGGGTCATACCCGAACCGTTGAGCTGAAAGGTGCCTTCCGTTTCGCCGCGCGCGAGCATATCGAAGGTCTTCGCGTCGTCGAGCGGCACGTTCTCGATGTCTATCGAGACGCCGCGCGTCTTGCGCGCGAGCTCGACGGCGTGGGCGAGTATGGAAAGGTTGCGGATGCCAAGGAAGTCGAACTTGAGCAGCCCGACGCCGCCGTACTCGTCGGTCAGCGAATACATATCGTACTGCGTGATGATCTTCCCGCCCTTCGGGTCTTTTTGGAGCGGCGTGTACTCGACGAGCGGCCGGGGCGACACGACGACTCCCGCCGCGTGGACGCTGATGTGGCGCGCGCATCCCTCTATCTTCCGGCCGAGATCGATGATCTCGCGCGCCTCCTCCTCGTGCTTGTACATCTTCGCGAGCTCGGGGCTCTCCTTGAGCGCGCGCTCGATGGTCATCGGGAATCCTTGCGAGCCCATAGGCACCTCGCGCGCGATGCGGTCGCCGATGCCGTAGGAGAAGCCCAAGGCGCGCGCGACGTCGCGCACGACGCCGCGCGCGAGCATCGTGCCGAAGGTGCCGATCTGCGCCACGTGGCTCTCGCCGAACTTTTTTCTCGCGTACTCGATGACCTCGTCGCGGCGCGAGTCGGCGTAGTCCATATCGATATCGGGGGCTTTCGGGCGTTCGGGGTTGAGGAAGCGCTCGAACGGCAGCTTGTAGAACAGGGGATCGACGTTGGTGATGCCGGTCAAATAAGAAATGAGCGAGCCGCCCGCGGAGCCGCGCGTCGTCGTGAGGATGCCGTTCTCGCGCGCGAAGCGCAAGAGGTCGGACACGACGAGGAAGTACGGCGCATAGCCCTTGTCCGTGATGATCTTGAACTCATACTCGATGCGCTCGCGCACCTCGGGAGTATCGTCGATGCGGCGCCGCTTGAGACCCTCCTCGATCGCCGCGCGCAGCTCAGCTTCGTAGGTCGAGCCCTTGGGGAGCGGTATCTCGGGGAAGATCCAGTTGCCGAGATCGAGTTTGAGGCCGCAGCGATCTGCGATCTCGAGCGTGGTACCGAGCGCCGCCTCGTCGCGCGCGAACAGGGCCTCCATACGTGCGGCGCTGCGCAGCGAAAAGTCTTCTTCGTCGGCACCGATGTCGCCCGCTTCTTCGGGCCCCCGCGTGTCGATGGCGCGCATCGTGCGCCAGGCGCGGCGGTCCTCCGGCAAGAGATAAAAAGCCTCTTGCGCGGCGACGAGCGGCACGCCCTCTTTTGCGGCAAGCTCCCGCAGGAGCGTCATCGTTTCGTTATGACCCTCGATCTCGTCGTGGATCGAGAGCTCGAGATAGACGTCGTCCTTGCCGAAAATCGTGCGGTATTTCTCTATGGCCGCGGCGGCCCGCTTCTCGTCCTGGGCGCGGAGCGCCCGCGCGACAGCGCCCTCCCGCGAGGGAACGAGGGCGATGACTCCGTCGGTATGGCGGGCAAGCAGATCGAGCGAAGCGACGCCCGCCCCTCCGCCTTCGCCGAGATGCGACTCGGTCACGAGCGCGAGGAGATTCTTGTAGCCCTCGGCGGACTCGGCGAGAAGAACGAGCCGCGAGCTGTCGTCGAGCGGGATATCGATGCCGATGATGGGCTTGATGCCCGCCTTGGTGCACTCCTTATAGAACTCGATAGCGCCGTAGAGATTGCCGCGGTCGGTGAGCGCGAGCGCCTCGCACCCCTGTGCTTTCGCGGCGGCAACGAGCTCCGGTATCTTCGGCAGAGCCGAAAGCAGGGAATAGTGAGAGTGAACATGGAGATGAGCGTATTTCGCCATACGCCACATACTATACCCGACGCGCGCGGCGAAACAGATATTGACAGGGAGGCGGCAAAGCGTAGTCTGCGGGCAGCGGTTATTTCAACGATGTCGTTACCACGGAGGATACGGCGATGCGGAAATCGACGATGACGGCGCTGCGGCGTTTTCGGGCGAAAGTTTCGAAGCTCTGGCGAGCGTTCCGCTATGCCCTGGCACAGCTCGATTTGTCGGAGGAGAGTCAGATCGAGTGGCACCGTGCCGAGCTTATGCGGCTCGATACCCGGTTCGTGATGCAAAATCTCTCGATGGAGCTTTCGATCCGCCGGGACAAGTTTTACGCGGCGGGCGGCGATCCGATGAGCCCCGAATGTCCCGATATTTTCGGTGTTCTGAAAGATTGGGGATTCGACCCGTTTCGGGACGCGAGGGTGAGGGGCCGGCCGTACCCTGTCGACCGGCCGGCGTCGGCCTCAAGGGAAGAACATTTCTGACGTCGCGAGCAGGCGAGAAAGAGCACGGGCGCTATGCGGTACGCATAGCGCCCGTTTTTATCCCCAGAAAACAAGGTCGGACCTTGTTTTCTGGGGATAACTTCGGGATGGGAATACAATGGGGTAATGCAGCATACGACAGCGCGGAAGCGGCCCCGGCATACGGTCGGCATCGATGAGGCGGGGAGAGGCCCGCTGGCCGGACCTGTCGCGGTCGGTGTTGTCATCTTTCCCCCCGCATTCGACTGGCGGCTCCTGCGCGGCCTGCGCGACTCGAAACAGCTCAGCGCCGAGATGCGCGAAGTTTGGTACGCCCGGCTTCTCGTATTGGAAAGGGATCACGGCGTTCGCTTCGCGGTCTCGTTTTCTTCCGCGCGCACGATCGATCGCCGCGGCATCGTGCGCGCAGTCTCGGGAGGCATCGGGCGGGCGCTTGTACGGCTCGAAGCCGAGCCGAAGCGATGCGAGATTCTTCTCGACGGCGCTCTCGCGGCGCCCCCGCACTTCGCGCGGCAGCGGACCATCATCCGCGGCGACGAAAAGGAGAAGGCCATTATGCTCGCCTCCGTCGCCGCCAAGGTGCGCCGCGACCGGCATATGCGCCGCCTCGCCAAGCGCTTTCCGGGCTATGAACTCGAAGTGCACAAGGGGTACGGCACCAAGGCGCATCGCGACGCTCTCAAGCGCCTCGGGCCGTGCGATATCCACCGCCGCACCTTCCTGCGCTCGCTTTCCTCGTGGACGTAGGGGGAGCCGCTCGGCCCCCCCCGGTGGCTTTTTTCTTGTATCCGTGGTATCCTGTCCGTATGGTCGTACGCATGCGACATACGCGCGCTCACACCGCCAACAGGCGGAGCCATCACGCGCTGGAGAACCCGACGCTCGTCACCTGCGAGTGCGGGGCTTCGCGCCTGAAGCATCGGGCGTGCCCGTCGTGCGGACGCTACCGCGGACGCGTCATTGTCGACGTTGCGGCGAAAGCTGCGGCGAAGGCGGCCCGCCGCGCATCCCGCAGCCAAGAGGGCGAGGGAGCGAAAGAGGCAGCGCACTAGCATTTAAGATTCAACATTCAAGAATTGCCGCGGATCCTCGCGCCTGCAAATCTTAAGTTTTAAGTCTTGAATCGTGTGCGGTCCGCGGGTTCGGCAGTTCTTTTATGGCTAACAGGCACCTTTCACGCTCGGTCGTACTCCAAACGCTCTTCGAGTGGGACTTCCGCACTCTGTCGCGGGAGGACGCTCGCGCGGCGCTTCTTCGCAACGCCGAAGAGTTCTCTCCGGGCGCGGGAGACTTGCCTTTTATGGAAGAGCTGCTCTCCGGCGTCATCGACCGCCGGGGGGACCTCGATCTCGTCATTGAAAAGGCCGCTCCCGAGTGGCCGCTGCCGCGCATCGCTCCCGTCGACCGCAACGTTCTGCGGCTCGGCCTCTTCGAGCTCCTGTTCGCCGACCGCAGCAAGGTGCCCGCCAAGGTCGCTCTCAACGAGGCCATAGAGCTCGGAAAGTCGTTCGGCGGCGACACGAGCGGCCGCTTCGTGAACGGCGTTCTTGGCGCCGTCTACAAGGAGCTCGGCGAGCCGGGCAAGGACGAGGTCAGCAAAAAGCGCAAGGAAGTCCCCTACGAAGAGATGCCCGTCGAGCGACTCGGGGGCGCGGTCGTCTACGCGCGGCACAAGGGCGAGCTTTATCTCGCGCTCGTTCACGACATCTTCGGACACTGGACCCTCTCCAAGGGCCATATCGAGGAGAACGAAGACGCCGAGGGGGGAACTGTCCGCGAGATAAAAGAAGAGATGGGCCTGCCCATCAAGATCATCGAGCCTTTGGGCGACAACGAGTATGTCGCGAGCGAACCGAAAGTAGGCAAGAAGCGCAAGCACGTCATCTACTTCCTCGCCGAATCACCCTTCGCCGATATCAAGCTCGAAGAGACGAAAGGCGGCCTCGATGACGCGCGGTGGTTCAAGCTCCGCGACGCGCTCGACCTCAACTTTTATGAAGACATCCTCCCCATCATCGAAAAGGGGATTCAGAAATTAACCGGAACCCAAACGGGGTCTAAAGAGCGAGGAGCGGCGAAAGCCAAAAAATAGAACGCGACACCGATCGCTCCCGCCGATACCCCCAGACCATTCATGGCAAAAGATACTGCGGAGTTCGCACAACAGCATAGTCTCATCTTCAACGACGAAACCCTTCTCAAGCGGGCCTTCACGCACCGCTCATACCTCAACGAGCATCGCGACGAGACCGGCGGGCACAACGAGCGGCTTGAGTTCCTGGGCGACGCGGTACTCGAGCTTGCGTCGACGCGCTTTCTCTACGACAAGTTCCCGGAGCATCCGGAGGGCGACCTTACCGCGTACCGTGCGGCGCTCGTCAATGCCAACACGCTCTCCGATGTCGCCGCTTCGCTCGGTATGAACGAGTATCTCCGCCTCTCGAAGGGCGAGGCGAAGGACCAGGGCCGCGCGCGGCAGTATCTTCTCGCGAACGCTATCGAGGCCTTGATCGGCGCCGTATATCTCGACCAGGGGTACGATGCGGCGGAGCGCTTCATCGCGCAACATCTTTTCCCGAGGATCGACGAGATCATCAAGAATAAGCTGTGGCGGGACGCCAAATCGCTCCTCCAGGAAAAAGCGCAGGAGCTCGAAGGCGCGACCCCGGCTTACTCCGTGCTGCGCGAAACGGGGCCCGACCACGACAAGCGCTTCGTCATAAGTGTGAGCATCCGCGGCGAGGCCGTGGCACAGGGCGAAGGCCGCTCAAAACAGGAGGCGGAACAGGACGCGGCGCGCAACGCTTTGGAAGCGAGGAAGTGGTGACCGTCCTGCCCGGGGCGCTTTTTTGTTACAATATATAAATGCGTTTGAAATCGATAGAACTGTCGGGGTTCAAGTCATTTGCCAAAAAAACGGAACTGAAATTCGACTCCGCAATAACCGCCATCGTGGGACCGAACGGCTCGGGCAAGTCGAACATCGCCGAGTCGTTCCGCTTCGTCTTGGGCGAACAATCGATGAAGTCGATGCGCGGCCGGCGCGGCGAAGATATGATATGGAACGGCTCCTCCGTAGCGCCGCGCGCCGGCCGCGCCTCCGTGCGGCTCGTCCTCGACAATGCCGACCGCGCCCTTTCCCTCGACTTCGACGAGGTCGCCTTCGAGCGCACGGTAGCGCGCGACGGCATCAACGAGTACCGCCTCAACGGAAGTCCGGTGCGCCTGCGCGACATCGCGGAACATCTCGCCCACGCCAATATCGGAGCGTCGGGGCATCACATCATCTCCCAGGGCGAAGCGGACCGAATCCTCTCGGCCTCGTCGCGCGACCGCCGCGAAATGATCGAGGACGCGCTCGGTCTCACCGCGTTTCTCTATAAGCGCGAGGACGCCGAAAAAAAACTTGAGAAAGCGGCGGAAAATATCCGCGAGGTGGAAGCGCTGCGCCGCGAACTCTCTCCGCATCTCAAATTCCTGACGGGGCAGATCAAGAAGATAGAAGAAGGCGAAGCGCTTCGCGCGCGGCTTGCCGAGGCCTACGCCGAGTACTTTACGCGCGAACAGGCGTATCTCACCGCCGAAGGTAAACGTCTTGCGGGCGAGAGCGAGGCCCCGGCCGCCGAAGGGCGCGAGCTCGAGCATCGCATCGCACGCCTTAAGGCCGAACTCGGGAAGAAGGGGCGAGGCGACGCGGCATCGCACGAGCTCGTGCGGCTTGAAAAAGAGAGCACCGCGGCGCGCGAGAAGCGGGAGTCGCTGACGCGCGATATCGGCCGGCTTGAGGGAGAACTTGCGGCCCGCGAACGCCTCTCCCGGGCGGCGTCCGCGCGTTCGATCCCCGCGCACGAGGCGGCGTCCTTTGCGGAAGAACTCGCGAAGGCGCTCGAGGGCGCTCTCGAGCTGGATCTGCAGGCCTTGCGCGAACTTCTCCGTTCGCTCGCGCACCGCGCCCGAGAATTCGCGGCGCGGGTGGCGCATACCGCGGAAAGCCCCGAGAAAGACTCCGCCAGGGATCTCGCCGCACGCAAGGAATCGCTCGAGCGCGAGCTCGACCTCGGTG
>JAKALC010000047.1 GCA_021813335.1 bacterium
AGTCGGTCGGCATAGGGGAGCGCTGCCGCATAGATCTGCGCCCCGCCTATCACAAAGATCTCATCGGCGCCCGTCTTTTCGGCTTCTTCCAGCGCCCCCTCGAGCGTGTAGGCGAAATTGGGCGCAGCATAGTCCTGATTATGAGTGACCACGATGTTGGTTCTCCCTGGCAAGGGTTTCCCGATCGATTCGAACGTTTTCCGGCCCATAATGACCGGATGTCCCATCGTGAGCCGCTTGAAGCGCTTGAGGTCGTCCGGGATGTGCCACAGGAGCTCGTTGTCCTTGCCGAGCTCGCGATTTTTTCCCAGGGCCGCGATGATCGAGATCATCGCTTTACTATCAGCTATGAGCCGCCAACTATCAACTGCGTCTGCACCACACCACGCAAACGATGCCCCGTCCTCTTTTGCCGTGGAGGTCCCGCGCGCTAGAATAGACCGATGCATCGCTACGAAGTCGAGATAAAGTCGCTCCTCGGCAGCAAGGAAAAGGCCGACGCGCTCCGCGAAAAGATCTTCGCGCTCGACCCCGCGGCGAAGCTCATAGCGCGGAACGCTCAACTGAACCACTACTTCGAAGGGGGCGACCTTCGCGCGCTTGCGGAGACGGTCGCCCACCGCTGCCTCTCCAAGGAAAAGTGCCTCGAGTTCGAGGGTCTCGCGGCGCGCGCGAAGACCTTCTCGGTCCGTACGCGGGAGAAGGACGGCGCGGTCTTCCTCATCGTCAAGGCATCCGTCGACCATACGACGAGCGAGAACGGGATATCCCGCATCGAGTTCGAAGAGCAGGTGAACATCCCCCTCGACGCGCTCGACGCGCTCATTCTGGGATCCGGTTTCCTCTACCAAGCGAAGTGGTCGCGCGAAAGGGAAGAATATGCCTATCGCGGCATCACGATCTGCCTCGACCGGAACGCCGGCTACGGGTGGCTTGCCGAGTTCGAGAAGATGGTCGACCGGGAGTCGGAGGCCCCGGCGGCGCGCGCAGAGCTGCGCGCCTGTATGGCGGAACTCGGCGCGGAAGAGCTCTCGCAGGACCGCCTCGAGCGTATGTTCGCATTCTACAACTCCCACTGGCAGGAGTATTATGGTACCGACAAGGTTTTCACCGTCCTCTAAGAGCGAACCGTATCCGTATGTTTCTGTCCGACATCGACATCGTCAGGGCGATCACGAGGGGCGACATCGTCCTCGAGCCCTTCGACGAGGCGCGGCTCTCGCCGGCGAGCTACGACATCCTGCTCGGCAATCAGTTCGTCGTGAGCGACTCAGCCCAGACGCACTACGTCGACCCGGCGCGCAAGGTGTATGCCAAGACGCGCGAGATGGAGGTGCCGGACGACGGCGAGTTCATCCTGCACCCGGGCATTTCGGTGCTCGGCGTCTCGAAAGAATATTTCGGCTCCGACCACTACCTCATACAGGTAGGAGGGAAGTCGTCGCTCGCGCGCGTCGGCCTTATGATCCACAACACCGCCGGCCTCATCAACCCGGGCCATTTCCTCAACATCACCTTCGAGCTGTGCAACCTTTCGAACGTTCCCATCATCCTGCGCCCCGGTATGGCCATAGCCCAGCTCACGTTTTCGAAGCTTTCGTCGCCGACGAGCCGGAATTATCGCCACGTCGGCCGCTACGCCGAAGATAACTGGAACCACTTCGTTCCGGCGAAAGCGGCGCCCGCGGCGATCGGGAAGAGGGCGCCGCGGGCGCGGGCCGCCGCGAAGAAAAAGCCGGTCGCGAAGCCGAAGTCCGCGAAGAAAAAGAAATGACCTATGGGAAAGCCCCACCCCGAACAGCAATACCTCGATCTCTGCGCGGACGTGCTTGAGCGGGGCGCGGACAAGGAACTGTTCTTCAACGACGTCATCCTCGACGAGTATCGCACGAAGGGCGAGAAGCCGCCGTTCATCCGCTCGGCATTCGGCCGGCAGATCCGTTTCGATCTTAGCGACGGCTTTCCGCTCCTCACGACCAAAAAGACCTTCTGGCGCGGCATCGTGACGGAGCTCCTCTGGTTCCTCTCGGGGAGCTCGAACATCCGGCCGCTCCTCGACGTGAACAATCACATCTGGGACGAGTGGGCCTGGAAGCACTACCATATGTGGGCGCTCAAGAACGCGCCCGGTGAGGACCTCTCGCAGGAAGCGTTCATCGCCAAACTCTCGTCGCTCCCCGCGGACGACCCTTTCGTCGCGAAGTGGGGCGATCTCATCACCATCTACGGCCGTATGTGGCGGCGCTGGCCCGCGAAGGACGGCCGCGAAATAGACCAGCTCTCCTGGGTGATCGACGGGCTCAAGAAGAAGCCCGACCGCAAGTCGTACGTCGTGAGCGCGTGGAACCCGGATTTCATCTACGAGATGGCGTCGGAGGGCCAGAAGTCGCACGTGCCGCCGTTCTGCCACACGATGTTCCAGTTCCAGGTGGCGGCGGGGAAGCTCAATCTCGGCCTCTACCAGCGCTCGGCCGATCTCTTCCTCGGCGTGCCGTTCAATATCGCGAGCTACGCGCTTCTCCTCAAAATGGTCTCGCAGGTGGTGGGCATCCCCCCGGGGGAGTTCGTCCACACGTTCGGCGACGTTCATATCTATTCCAACCATTTCGACCAGGTGAAGGAGCAGCTCGGGCGCGCGCCGTATCCGTTCCCGACGGTAAGGCTCAATCCGGACGTCAAGAATATCGACGATTTTAGGTACGAGGACATCGTTCTCGAGGGATACGAGGCTCATCCGCCGCTCCGCGCGGAGATAGCGAATATCGGCGGCTTCGAGGACAAGAAGTCCTAGCGCCGTACTGGCGGGGTCTCCGGGCTTGGAGTACTGTAGGGGATATATCGGCGTATGATCTAGCGGCCTGACAACGGAAGATTATCGGATACCGTTAATCCGTTTTACCTATGAAGAAACCGCGCTACGAACACATACGAAAGCAGGACAAGCAGGTTTACGCCGCGCTTATGGGCGAAGAGAAGCGCGAGGCCGAAGGACTCGAACTCATTCCGTCGGAGAACTACGTCTCGCAGGCGGTCCGCGAGGCGAACGCATCCATCTTCACGAATAAATATTCGGAAGGGTATCCCGGCCGGCGCTACTACGGCGGGCAGCAGTATACCGATGTCGTCGAGACCATCGCCATCGAGCGGGCGAAAAAGCTCTTCGGCGCGAAGTACGCGAACGTGCAGCCGTTGGGCGGCGCCAATGCGAACATCGCGATGTACTTCGCGCTCCTCAAGCCGGGCGACACGGTCCTCGGTATGGACCTCTCCCACGGCGGGCATCTGACGCACGGCCATCCGGTGACCTACATCACGAAGATCTTCAACTTCGTGCGCTACAAGATGAAGGATCCGGAAACGGGGGAGATCGATTACGACGATATGCGCCGCGTCGCGCGCAAGGTGAAGCCGAAGATCGTTCTCGCGGGCTTCTCCGCGTATCCGCGCGAACTCGACTACGCGAAGTTCGTGTCGATCGCGCGCGAGGTCGGCGCCATCGCTGTGATGGATATCGCGCATATCGCGGGGCTCATCGCGGGAGGCGCCGCGAAGAATCCGTTCGACTACGGCTTCGACGTGATGACCACGACGACCCACAAGACCTTGCGCGGTCCTCGCGGCGGAATGATCCTGACCCGCGAGAACGAAACCATCGCGAAGCAGATCGACAAGATGGTGTTCCCCGGCCTTCAGGGAGGCCCCCATATGAACACCATCGCCGCGAAAGCGGTCGCTTTCGGCGAAGCGATGAAGCCGTCGTTCAAGACGTACGCGAAGCAGATCCGCAAGAACGCGAAGGCGATGGAAAAAGTTTTCAAGCGGGAAAAGATACGGCTCATCGGCGGAGGAACGGACAACCACCTGCTCCTCGCCGACGTATACGGCTCCTTGGGGCTCACGGGGAAGGAGGCCGAAAGACTCCTCGATGACGTCGGCATCACGCTCAATAAGAACGCGATCGCCGACGACGTGCGGGGGCCCTTGGATCCGTCAGGCATCCGTTTCGGCACGCCGGCCATCACGACCCGCGGCTTCAAGGAAAAAGAATGCGCCCGCGTCGCGGAGCTTATGATCGAAGCGCTCAGGAACCGGAGCAGCCGGCGCGCGCTCGCCGCCGTTCGAAGCGAGATCCGGGCGATGTGCCGCACGTTCCCGATACCGGACTCGTTCCGCTGACGCCTCGCGGCCCTGTCCGTTCGAGAGCGGCGCGGATTTCCGAGCTACAATAGGCTTATGAGCGCGCCGACGAACCGGAGCCTTTCCAAACTCGCTTTTTTCAGCGCGGCTATCGTGTGGGGTGCGAGCTTCGCGTTCCAAAAGGAGATGGTCCGGGAGATCGGCGCGCTCGATTTCACCTTCTGGAACTTCTTCATCTCGGCCGTCGTCTTCTGGGTCTATGCGATCCTCAAGGACGTGAAGATCACTTACCGGCTGCGGGAAGGCATCGTTCTCGGGGTCTTTCTCGCCGGCATCGAGATATTCCAGATGGTCGGCCTCAAGTTCGCGTCGGCGGCCGATACGGCGTTCCTTACGAATCTCGGTATGCTCCTCATTCCGTACCTCGGCTGGCTTCTCTTGCGGCACAAGGTCACGCTCGAGAACAATATCGCGCTCGCTCTGGCGATCGTGGGTATGTATCTCTTGGTGGGCGGCGTTTCCGGATTCGGCCTCGGCACCTCGATGCTCCTTCTCTCGGCCTTGTCGATGGCGTATTACTTTCTCTATCTCGAGCGGTATGACAGCGAACGCAATTCCCACCTCCTCGCGCTTCTCGTGCAGCAGTTCCTCGTCATCTCCGCGATCAGCGCGGCCGCAAGCTGGCTTGTCGGCGCGCCCCTCTCGGTCGAACGCTCCCGCGTGCCCGACCTTCTGTGGCTCACGATCGTCTTTACGACGATACCCTATGCCGTCGTCCAGTGGGCGGGCAAGTATGCGGATGAGATGATCGCCGCCATCTACGACGGCGTCGTCGAGCCTTTGGTGGGAGGCATCGTCGCGTGGGTCGCCTTCGCGGAGCCGACGACGCCGCTCAGCGTCGGCGGCGGCGTGCTTATGGTCTTCGCCTTCGGTTTCGGAGCGATCTTTTCAAAACGGCACTTCCTGCTGAAGCGGCTTAAGGCCCTCGGCAATTATGTGAGATAGCCCGGATATGCCTCTCTCGCGCACCGACCGATTCCTCCAGTTCCTCAACCGCTACGAGCGGGCGGTATCCGTCGCGACGATGATCGGCGGCTTTTCCTTCGACCTCGTTATCGCCAAGAGGCCCGACAGCGTGTTCGTGAACGTACTCCTTATCGTCTATCTCGTCGTGTCCGCCGGCGTCATCGCGTATCTGACGCGGCCCGCCCGCCGCTCCTCGCTCCGCGCCGAGCTCGATATCGCCCCCATCCTCGCGATGAAGTTCGCCTTCGGCGGCCTCGCGAGCAACCTTCTCATCCTCTACAGCAAGAGCGGGACGCCGGCCGGCAGCATCCTCTTCCTCGTTCTCCTCCTTAGTATGCTCATCGGCAACGAGTTTCTCAAGACGCGATACGCCGAACTCCGCTTCAATATGAGCGTCTGGTATCTTCTTCTCCTTACGTACTGCATCATCGCCGTGCCGACCTGGCTGCTCCATACGATCGGCTTCGCCTCGTTCCTCATAAGCGGCGCGGTGAGCGTCGCCGCGGCGCTCGTTTTCCTCGGCGCGCTCGATCTCGCGACGCGCATCTTCCG
>JAKALC010000048.1 GCA_021813335.1 bacterium
GGTGGCTGTTTTTTGAAGATATCGAAGAGGGCCATATCAAATAACGCGTCCTACTGCTTCACGATCTGCATCGGCTTTTCGAGTTCGCCCGGATTGAAGAGCTTGTAGAAGAGCTCGATGATCTCCTCCGTGCCGAGGGGCGCCACGCGCACGCCGGTGCGGACGAGCCCTTGCTCGACGATGCCGACGCGCTGCTCGAGCTGGCTCCGGTATTGCTCGAACTGCTCGTCCGTAAGCGCGGCTCCCGCCTCGGCGCCGGGCGTTACCGCGGAGAGGATGCCGCCGATAGGCCCCGCCCCCCGCTCGATGAGCGCCGGATCGTACGGGACGACGATGAAGAAGTTCTTGCTCATAATGTTGGAGCGCTCGGTGAAATCGCGGATGAACGTGATGTACTCGCGGATCTGGAGCTTCATCAGGTCGTCGAGTTCGGCCGCGAGCCGGCCCTCGAGGAGGGCGATGTAGGGGCGGATGTCGAGGCCGCGCGATTCGACGAAGAACTGCACCGTGAACTCGAGCGAGTTGAGGAAATTCTGGAACTGCGCGATGACCGCGGCCTGCTCGTCGGCGCTCTTGAGCGCCAGGTTGATGGATGACGCCATCAAGATGACGCGGAGGCTTCCGTCCTTGAGGATGATGACGCCGTCGCGCACCTCCTTGATAGGCACGAACTCTTGCGTCGCTTTCGCTCCCTCCTGTACACCGGCCATACGGAAAGTATACCAACAACTTGCCGGGGATGACGTATGACTTGTCCCCGATGCGTGCGGCGCGAAGAAGGCGCCGCTACTCGGCGCCTTCTTCGCGCGAGCTTCTCGACGTGTCTTTGATATTGAGCGACCAGGCGAGATCCTTGAGCTTGCTCTCGGAGATTTTCGGCACGAGCGCGGGAGAAGGCGCTGCGGGCGCTCCGGGGACCTCCCTCTCCGCGCTCGCCGAGGGGCGCTGTTTCCAGAGGTACAGTTTGCCGCCCAGGTAGTATTTGACGGCGAGCTCGAGCGCTACCACGAACGGCCGGTCGTTCACCTTATAGAACGCGAGCGCGATGCCGAGCGCCACGAACGGCAGGGAGAGGATCGCCGCGAGCCACGTCGGCAGGAAGGTGAAAAGGATGAGGCTGACGCCGCCCGCCCCGGCAAGATAGGCGAACTGCTTAAACGTCAAGGGGCCGAAGATCTTGTCCTCGACCTCGATGAATTGGGGTACCTGATACTGCATAGGATCGTCGCGCCGGCTTAGGGAATCCTACTCGGGGATTTCCCGATACGGGTCGACCGAATAGGCGGCGCCCTCTCCGCCCGCGGCTTTCCCGGCGGGAGGCGGAGGCGGCGCGGCCTCGACGGTTTTCGCGACCGTGCTCGTCGCGCCCATAAGCGGGAGGTCGGCCGGATGAAGGCCCAGCGGAGCGGAAACCCCGGCATTCGTGAGAGGAGCGGCGGGAAGGTTCGGCGGGGCTGCCTGCGGCGGCATTTTCGGAGCAACGGGCGGAGCCGGAGGGAACACCGCCGGCGGACGCTGGGGCGCGGGCGGCGCCGCCGGCCGAGGCGGCGGCGGAGGGGGCGGCATAACAACCGGCCGAGGCGGCGGCGTTACCCGCGGCGCGGCGGTGGGAGGAGGCGGGGGCGGTACAGCAACCGGCCGAGGCGGCGGGACTGCCTGCGGCATTGGCTGCGGCGAGGGCGCCGCCATTTTCGGCATAGCGGGTGCCGCCGCTTGAGGGACGGGAGGCCGTGCCGGAGGCGGCGGCGTCTTGAGCGCCGGAGCGGGGCCCCCTCCCCCGGTCGAGCGTTTGAGCGCCGAGCGGATCTTTTCGAAGATGAGCGCATTCACGTCTTGCACCATCGCGTCGGCGATGGCCTGCGTCACGCCGACGCGCTCTTCGACCATACCGGCGAAGTCCTGCGGTTCGGTGAAGCCGAGAAGCGCGCCGGTGACTTCCCCTTCGAGGGCTCCCATCTGATCGATATGGAGCGCGTACTTCTTCCCGACGGACTCGAGCGCGGACGCCATATCGGGGCTGTAGAGGTAGCTCCGTATTTCCGGCGGGAGATGATCGAGCCGCTCGGACGCTTCTTCGGGGGTATAGGATGTCTGGGTCGCCATACAAATGATCTTACGTTTCTATTTTGCTACGAACTCGCCGGCTCGCATAGCGCCGCCGATGTTCACGGGGATATTTTTGCGCGTCTCCTCGAGCCGCTTCAGGGCGTCGACGCCCTCCGAGGCTTGGCGTACGCGGGCGATGGCTTCGATGAGTTTTTTCTCCAGCCGGTCTTTTTCTCCGGCGTCGGCGCCGCGATAGCCGTTGAATTCCTTCCGAGCCGCCTCGCGGTCGGCTCCTGCGGTATCCGTCGCGCGCTTCATCTCCGCCGCGAGGTCCTTGATAAGGACTTCGTTGATGTTCTCGCCCGTAACCGGCGAGTCCGTCGTGCCGACCTTCTTGCGGAGAAGCTGTGCGAGCGGCGTCCCGTCCTTCCCGACGAGGCTCTTGTTGATGGAGCGGAGCTCCGCGATGATCTTGTTCGCCTGCTGGAGCGGGGCCGCCGTCGCCGTTTCGTGCCACTTGTTCTGGAGCGCCGTCTTCTCCTCGCCGGTGAGCTTGGCTCCCTGGGTGATGATCTCGAGCTGCTTCTCGGTCAAAAGTTTCGCGACGTCGGTTATCTGCGAGGCGCTGAAGGCGTCGAGCTCCGCTTTGCCGTACCCCTTCACGGCGGCGGCGAGCTTGTCCTTCTCTTCCTGCTTGTCGCGCGTCAAGCCGACCTTCCCCGTGAATCCGCTGGCTCTCGCCGTCGCCTTGATCCGCTCCTCTTCGTCGGCGAGCTCTTTGAGGCGGTTCGCGCCCGCGATGCGGGGCTCGCCCCATGCCTTGCGTATCGCGTCCCGGTCGTTCTCCGTGTACTTGTCGCCCTTCCCGATCGTTTCGATTTGGTTCGCGGTCAGCATTGCGGCCACGGGCTTGAGCTCGCCTGCCTTGAATACTTCGAGCTCGCGCTGGCCCATCCCTCTGATGCGGCCCTCCTCTTCCGCGGTGAGTTTCTCCCCTTCCGCGAGGGCCTGGCCCGCCGCGGTCTTTTGCGCGACGACGGTCGCCCGCGCGATCGCCGCGCGGTTGCCTGCGTCGCGCCCCGCCTGAGCGTCGCCTGTCTTGCGCTCTCGTTCGGCCGCTTCGTACTTGGTGTAGGAAAGGGCCGCTCCCGGAGCTGCGGCGGCAATCGGCGCGAGCACCTCCTTGCGGGCAACGAATGCGGCGCGGCTCGCCAACTGGCCCGCCACACCGGGTCCGAATGGAATTCGCGCAAGCGTCTTCGAAACCGCGGCCGCCGGCCGGCCAACGGCCTGCTGGTATGCTTTCCCGCCGGCCCACCGCGGCACGAAGGTCGCCGCCGCTACGTAGCGATCGGTGATGTTCTTCCGGGTCCAAGCGGCGATCTTGTTGGCGTGTTCGGCGCCCGCGACGCCTATCTTGTCGGAGAATTTGATGGCGGCCTGGATCATCAGGATGACGAAGCCGAGCGTGATGCCGAGGACCGCGACCGTCTGCCCCAGAGGATAGAGCGCCCCGGCGCCTCCGTATCTCGGATCGGCATTCCCCGCCGCCGTGCCGAAGAGCGATGCCAGCACGCCGCCCGAACCCGCGCTCAAGGATTGCATAAAGATGGCGAGGAAGAGGAACATAAAGAGGAATACGCCGGGATAGACGGTGTTGGCGATGAGCTCGTTCTGCCATTTCTTGTAGGTCCCGCGCGTCGCGGGAAGCGCGTACGCGATGAAGGCGAAGGGCGACACGATGATGAGGAACCACAACATCACGATGCGGCCCAGGAACTTGATGCCGGCTACCAGGAAGGCGGACCCGAGAATGAAGATAATGACGCCTATTGAGATATAGAGCGCCGAGAGCGTGATGAGGCGGTTGAACGAAAAGAGGCCGCTGTTGCCCATATTCGAGTTCCACTGCGCGAACTGGTTCGTGCTGAGGAGATTCTGGACATTGAGGGCCCCCATTATGCTCGCGGAGAGGTCTTTGGCTCCGATGCGGGCGAGCGCGTCGCCCGAGCTCGCGGCGGTCGAACCCTGCGCGGTTTGCGGCGTCGGTATCGCGTTGTAGATCTCGACCGCGGCGATGTTGCCGGCGTCGATGACGACGCGCGTCGCGAAGAAGCTGAAGTTGATGACGAGCGCGACGAGAATGACTCCGGCGAGGGTCGCGAAGGTCCCCCCGGTCTCCGCCTTCAGCATAATGGTGAAGGCGAGATAGATGAGGATGAACAGGAACGCCATATTGGCGAAGTCGCGCGCGACCGTCCATCCGGTCGAGACGAACGACATCGCATAGGTCGATCCGGTGAGCGCTATCTTGACGACGATGCCGAGGAAGATCGAGGTGACGTACAGGAAGTATGACGGTATGGAGACCGAAATGAAGTACACGATGCTCGAAAGGCAGATGTCCCACCCTCCCGTGATCCCGCAGCCGATGCCGGGATCGGTCCCTGTGCCGGTCCCTCCCCCGGCGGCGCTCTGCCCCGCTGCGGCGGCGGTCGACTGGGACTGCTGCGCCGTGTCGGCGGCGGTCGCCGCGCTTTGGGTGGCGTACGAATTTCCGAAGGCGTCGTAGTACTGCGCGTGCGCGGTCGAGGGCCGCACTCCGGGCGCCCCGAGGGTCGGCTGCAAGGGCGCGAGGAGGAAAGCAAGCATAAGAACGAGCCCGAGCGCTCCCCGAAAGCGCTCGTAATGTGATCTATGTTTTTCTTCCTTCTTCATATATCGCTAGCCGCCCTGGAACGTGGACCCTTGCGCGGGCGGCGGGAAAGCGCGGCAGGTCGCGAGGCTGGTTTGCGTGTTCGCGTTGATGGTTGCAAGGTCGCCCGAAAGAAGCGCCTGGTCCTGCTGGGCGATGACCACGTCGCCGGCTCCCGGCAGCTGCCCGCTTACGGCGTACGCCGTGAACTGCGTCGTCAGCTGTTGGACGGCGTTGATATCGGTTGTCGTCTGGACGAGCGACATAAACTGTGAAAGCGCGGAAAGGCTCGACGTCGCGAGGTCGAGCGCGTGGTTGTACGATGCGAGGCGGCTCGCGAGCGACTGCAGCGTTGTTGAAGCCGCCGCGGCATTCTGGAGCGCTTGGGCTTGCTGCAGATCGGTAAGCGTCGTCGTCCCGGTCGCTGCCTGGTTCCAGCAGTCGTACAGGCTCTGAGCCCCGGCCGACGCGCTCTTAACGTTGTAGATATTCTGCGTCTCGATGGCGACAATCTGCTGCGGAGGGGCGATGGCGCTCTGCACTTGCTGGGCGAGCGTCTGCCCCGCTTGCGAGGAGAGCGACGAGATCGTGGTGCCGTACGTGCTCTGGTATCCCGAGCCGCCGTTGCTCAAGGAGGAGAGGCCTTGGTAGAGCATTTGGTTGACGAGCGCGGTGACGATGGCGCTGATGCTCTCGTCCCAGGTCTTGGCGTCGATGAGCGATTGGTTGCCGACGTTAAGAGCGTCGCCGAGCGCTTTCGCGGGCTTGGGCTCGATCCAGGGGGCGACAGGGGCGCCTACTATCAGCAGGCGCCGCTTCGCGCGCACCAGATCGCCGTTCCCCAT
>JAKALC010000049.1 GCA_021813335.1 bacterium
CCTCCGTACGAAACTACCTTTACGAAAAAGATCGCTGACGAGGCGCGCGAATGGAACGGCTTGAAGTACCGTTTCGTGACGCTCGCAAAATAAAACGCTATCGTAAATGATAGCGTTTTATTTTACACAAACCGCCGCGCGTCTGTGGACGCGCGGCGGTTTGTAATTCGAAAGATTATTTTACATCCACCCCCATCGAACGGGCCGAGCCTGCGACGATCTTCATCGCGGCGTCAACGTCATTCGCGTTGAGATCGGTCATCTTCTTCTCCGCGATCTCGCGAAGCTGGGCTTTGGTGAGCGAGCCGACCTTCGAGGTGTTCGGGCGGCCCGAGCCCTTCTCCTTGCCGAGCGCTTTAAGGATCAGATTCGATGCGGGCGGCGTCTTGAGGACGAACGAGTAGGTGCGGTCTTCGTAGACCGTGATCTCGGCCGGGATCATATCGCCCATCTTGTCGCGGGTCTGTTCATTGAACTTCGTCACGAACTCGCCGATGTTGATGCCGGCCTGGCCCAGGGTGGGGCCGAGAGGCGGCGCGGGCGTAGCCTTGCCGGCCGGCGCGACGATCTTTACTTTTTTGATTATTTTCTTTGCCATAGGTTTGATGTCCCCCGAGGGGCTTTAGTTATATCCTTTTTATCTGCAGGAAATCAAGCTCGACCGGCGTCTCGCGTCCGAACATCGCCACGAGCACTTTCGCCTTGCCGCGCGTCTCATCCACTTCGCCGATCTTGCCGTCGAGGTCCTTGAACGGGCCGTCCACGATAACGACCGCGTCGCCGATGCTGAAGTCGACCGCGTGCTTCACGCCCGAGACCTCCATACGCCCGAGAAGCGTCTCAACTTCCTTTTCGGAAATGGGGACCGGGTGCACGCCGGAGCCCACGAAGCCGGTCACGCGAGGCGTGTTGCGCACGACGAACCACGACTGGTCGTCGACGATCATATCGACGAGCACGTAGCCCGGGAAGATCTTCTCCTCCTCCTCGACGCGCTTGCCTCCTTTTATTTTTATCGTGTGCTCGACCGGGACGACGACGCTGAAGATCTTGTCTTCAAGGCCGAGCGAGGTGACGCGCTGGCGCAGATTGCGCGCGACGGCGTTCTCATACCCCGCGTAGGTGTGGATGGCGTACCAATTGCGGCCGGCCGATGTATCTTGTTTCGACATACTCCTGCGAAAAATGGATTAAATTATCTTCTGTATCAGCACCTCGAAGACGTAATCGAGAAGTCCGAGATAGACGGCGGTCACGAGCGACACCGCGACGACGACGACCGTGAAAACCGTCGTCTGGCGGCGCGACGGCCAGCTGACGTGGCGGAGTTCTGCGCGGACCTGCTTGAAGTATTCGAGCATAGCGTTCAATGGTTTTTCGGCATTTTTAAAAGCCCTTGCGGGCCGTCAGACACACAGTATACGACGCCGGGGAGGAGCGCGCAAGACCCCGCGCGGCCAAGGGCCGCGCGGGGTCTTGCGCTTGTCTTACCTGGTTCTTTCTAGCGTATTTCGTACGTGATCGAAACGTTCGAGGTCACCTTATTCTGTCCCGCGGAAATGTCCGGTGCGGCAGCGGCGGACGCCTTCATAGCGCCGCCGAGGCCGTACATCGGCACAGGGACGCCGCCCGTATTCTCGTTGAATGAGACGACGCGCACGAGCGAGACGCCGAGCGAGCGCGCGAGTTCGTCCGCCTTCGCTTTGGCATCGGCGATCGCCTTATCCCGCGCCTCCCCTTCGACCGAAGTCGGGTCGTCGACCGTGAACGTGAGGCCCGACACTTCGGTGGCGCCGCGCGAGCCGATGCCGGCGAGGAGATCCCCCGCCTTGCCCGTGTCGCGCACCTTCACCGTGTTCGATTGGCGCACTTCGTATCCGATGAGGACCTGGGAGCCGTTCGGCGGACACATCGTGCCCGCAGGGCAGGCGCTCTGGCGCCATTCGTACCGCGGCGCGATCGAGTAGTTCGTCGTCTGGATATCCTTCTCCGCGACGCCCGCGCCCGTAAGGTACGCGAGGATGCCGTTGCTCTTCCCCGTCGCGTCCGCCTGGGCCGCCGCCACGGTCGTCTTGTCGGATACGACCGAATAGGTGAACTCGGCGATGTCGGGGACGGCGTACGCATCTCCTTCTCCGTTTACCATAATGGTGTTGGTCGGCGCTATCCCTGCGCCGACGTAGCGAAGCCCCATAAGAGACTGGAGCGTTTCTACGGCAAGAAAGAGCGCGAGGAACGCGGCCGCGGCGACGAGCGCCGTGCGCAGCCATTCGCCCTTCGATCCGCCGAACAATGTTTCGTTCATACTAGGTTGATTCTTAGAAAACACCGCACCGCTGATAATCCGAACCGTTCGCTATTGATTGTTCATAACCGATTGGACGATCGCCTGTATCTGCGGGAGCGGGAGCGCTCCGGAGAACGAAGTCGGCGCTCCCTTCTTCCCGACGACGATCGTGAACGGCGTGCCCTGTCCCCCGTTCTTCATCGCTTCGGCGTTATCGGCATTGATCCGGTCATCGTACTTCTTCGAGGAAACGCACTCCGAGAACGCCTGCGGGTCGGCGCCGAGCTGCGACGCTATCTTGGCATAGAGAGCGGAGCCCATATGCTGCTGATCGGCGAAGATGGCATCGGCGAATTTCCAATACGCGTCGTTGCCGAGCTCCGCGGCGATGCATTCCGCGGCTTCCGCCGCAGGACGCGCTTCGGGATGTATGGAATCGAGCGGGAAATTGCGATAGATCCACGCGATCTTACCGTTCGAATCGGCGACGATCTTCTTGAGATTCGGATAGATGAGCGAGCAGAAGGGGCATTCGAAGTCGGAGTATTCGACGAGAATGACCGGCGCCGACAGGGAACCCACGATGTGGTCGTCCGCGGAGGGCGGGCGTATCGAGATCGCCGCCGCTGCGGCGCCTCCGGGAACGGCCGCGGCGGCGCCCGCGGACGAACCGTTCTTCGTGATGAGTATGGCTCCGGCGATGATGAGTGACGAAAACACGAGCGCTACGGGGAGCGAGAGGACGGACGGGCGGCTCTCCGCGCCCGAAGATTCATGAGATGACATAGGGCAAATGCTAGCGCGCGGCTGCCCGCTTTGCAAATGGTACACTGATGGAGACCTCTTTCGAGATCCTATGAGACATACTCGCCCGATCCGCCGCCCCTATATGCAGCATATTCCCCACTATCCGCGCTCGGCCGTAGCGCGGGCGATCGAGCTCTTTCTCGTGCCGGCCGTCTTTCTCGGGGCCCTTTTCGTCGTGCTGCGCCTCTCCGGAATATTCCCTCGCCCCCTCTTCGTCGCCGGCATATCGTTCTCCTCGCTCGCTCTTGCATCCTGGCTTACCTTGATGCGCCTGCTCGTCGCATATGTCCTCGCGCTCGTCTTCGCGATACCGCTCGCCCTTGCGGCGACGCACTCATCGCTCGCGCAGAAGATCCTGCTGCCGCTCTTCGACGTCCTCCAGTCGGTCCCCGTGCTCGCCTTCTTCCCCATTCTCGTGGCGTTTTTCGTCGATCTCGGCTTCACGAACGGCGCGACCATCCTCATTCTCTTCGTCGCGATGCTGTGGAACATCGTGTTCGCCGTGGTGGGCGGCATCGGGCTCATACCGAAAGATATCGCATACGCGGCCGAGGTTTTCGGACTGCGCGGCTTCGCCTACTTGCGCCGCATCGTCCTTCCCGCCATCGTGCCGCAGTGCGTCATCGGCTCCATCCTCGCGCTCGCGCAGGGATGGAACATCATCATCGTCGCCGAGGTCATTCGCACGTATCTTCCGCCCGATTCCTCGACCCAAAATCTTTTCGGCCTCGGAAGCCTGCTTGTATCCGCGGCCGCGAACGGCCAGGTCGGCCTCTTCCTCGCGGCGCTCGCGGCGGTCGTCCTTATCATCGCTCTCATAAATTTTTTCATCTGGCAGCGATTACTGAAATATGCCCAGCGATTCAAATTCGAATAACATCCCTTCGGGGCCGGAGATCATAACCTTCTCGAAGGTCGGCAAGATCTACGAGCCGCAGGGAACCGTCGCGCTTTCAAGCGTTACTCTCGCCGTCGAGCGCGGCGAGTTCCTCTGCCTCGTCGGCCCTTCGGGAGAAGGCAAGACGACGATCCTCAAGCTCATCGCCGGGCTCGAGGCGCCGACCGCAGGCACCCTTATGAAGCCCGCGCGCGTCGCGATGGCGTTCCAGAGCGCCGCCCTCCTGCCGTGGCTTTCGGTATACGAGAACATCGCCTTCGGTCTGCGGGCGCAGGGGACGCCGGAGAAGGCGGTCGAGGCGAAAGTGCGCGAACAGGTCGCGCTTATGGGCCTCCTGGGGCTCGAAGAGAAGCGCCCTCCAGAGCTTTCGGGAGGGCAGGCGCAACGCGTCGGCATCGCCCGCGCGCTCGCGGTCAATCCCGAGGTTCTCCTTCTTGACGAGCCGTTCTCGGCGCTCGACGCCAAGACGACCGCCGAACTTCACGACGATATCATCGCCATCTGGAAAAAGACGCGCACGACGATCGTGATGGTGTCGCACATCATCGAAGAAGCGGTGTCGCTCGCCGATCGGGTGCTCCTTATCAAAAAAGGGGCCGCGGCGGCGGAATTCCCCATCGATCTTCCCTACCCGCGGCGCGAACAAGGCGAGGCGTTCCTGCACGACGTCGCGCGCATCCGCAGGGAATTCTTCAAGGACTAGGGCTGCCGCGGCGCTTTTAGAAGCCGAGCGCCGTCGAGTACGACGAGAGGAGCGAACCCGCCGCGAACGGCAGGATGAGGAGCGGTATCACAATGAGGAGGACGCTCCCCACGATCGTCCACAGGATATATTTGCGCGTCTTTTCAGCCGACTGGAACGCGGCGTCAACTTTCGCATTGAGCCGGTCGAGTTCTTGCTTGAGTTCGGGGTCGATCATAGTTTCGATAATAGCACGCTTCTAGGGAAGCTCTTGCGCGAGCATCTTTTTCACCTGGTCTATCGGTATGGAAAAGCCGATGTTATTGGAGCCGACGACCGTCGCGACGTTGATGCCGACGACGTTCCCGTCGAGATCGAGAAGGGGCCCGCCCGAATTGCCCGGGTTGATGGCAGCGTCGGTCTGGAGGATGCCGGCGAGCTCCTCCGTGTTGCCGTTCTCATCGGACGCCGTGATGGTCCGATTGATGCCCGAAATGACCCCGACCGAGACGGAATTGCTGTACTGTCCGAGCGCATTGCCGATGGCGGCGACCGTTTCGCCGAGCTCGAGCTTGGATGAGTCGCCGAAAGAGACCGTGCGGTAGCCCGTTCCGCTTATCTTAAGGATGGCGATGTCATTGTCCGGATCCTGGTACACGACCCGCGCTTGCCGCTCCGCCCCCGAAGAAAGGAGCACCGTGTAGGTCGCCGAAAGGTCGCTCGCCACGTGGCGATTGGTCAGAATATAGCCGTCGGACCGGACGATGAATCCGGTCCCGGCGCCCACGTTCTGGGTCGTCGTCCCGACCTGCTGGTACACCGGTATCTGGAAGCCGAGGCC
>JAKALC010000050.1 GCA_021813335.1 bacterium
CCCGCACCGCATCTCCATCGAAGGCCCGGCGCGTCTGAAGGCCGCCGAGGTCATCTGCCCGCCCGCACTGCGGCCCGCGACCATCATCCTCGTCGCGATGCTGGGCGCTTCCGGCCGCTCGACGCTCCGCAACGTCTACAGCATCAACCGCGGCTACGAAGACCTCATCGCGCGGCTCCGGAAGCTCGGCGCCGCCATAGAAGCGAGCGGCGGCTGACGCTATACTGGGGGCGATGAAGCCCATCCGCGACATCCTTCCCGATTTCGAAAAGAAGGCCGCGGCGGCGCCGAAGGGGCGGAAGCGCAAGACGGAGCGCGGCGAGCTGATGCGCTTCTTCCTCCGCCACCTAAATTATTCGCGCAAGCACGACGGCCTTGCGCCGATGACGATGGCGCACCTCGGCACCGTGCTGGAGAAGATACCCACCGCCGACCTCTATTATCTGAAAAGCGTCTGCAGCCAAGCGAAGAACTTCAGCAAAAAATTCTGGTGGGAAATCGATCCGAAGAAGCACCCGCCGCGCTAGCTACCACGGTAGCTCCTCCTTCTTGAAATAGAATCCTCCCGTCTCCGGGCGCGCTATAATTGTCTCGTAGATGCCTTCTGCCGCCTCTTCGGGCGTCAAGTCTGCTTCCTCGCCGCCCATATCCGTCTTGACCCAACCGGGATGGACCGAGAAGACGGTGATGCCCGTACCGCCGAGCCGGAGCGCGAGGGAGCGCATGTACATGTTGAGTGCGGCTTTCGATATCTTGTATGCCGGATAGTGGAGCGGATGGTGCGATAGCGAACGGTTGACGAGCGTGAGCGAGCCCGCCGTCGAAGAGGTCATGACGATGATTCCCTGCGCGCTCATGAGCGGCAGGATCGCTTCGGTGAACGCGGCGGTTCCGACGAGATTCACCTCGAGCGTCGCGCGCAGCTTCTCGGGGATGAGCGTCGTCTCCTCTTCGTCGAGGAGCACGCCGGCGTTATTGATGAGGATGTCCACGGGGATATGCGTTCCCGCGACCTTGGATGCGCATGCCGCGATGCTCTCCGACGAACGCAGGTCGAGCGGGAATACTTCCAAGTTCTCATGCGCATAGTCCACGGTTCCGCTCGTCGAGGTGGCGAAGACACGGTATCCCTCGCGGAGGAATTTCTGCACCTCGGCTTTTCCGATGCCCCGTGTCGCGCCGGTGACGAGGACGGTCTGCATTGCGGCAAGTATACCGCGATAGGCAGCGGAGCAAAGTCGTGATACCGAGATGGAAAAAGAGCAGGCGAAATACGGATTTAGATTCCACAGCGGCTATTACGATGACGTCTACGGGCAACACGCCGCGGAGTACCGTGTCATGCTGCAACCGTGGCATGGAGAAGAGAGATGGGACTCGGGTCATCGGTTTCCAAACGGGCCAGCCAGCCCGCGTTCGGATCGACTGGAATCGGTGCTACGGCAGCAACGAAGGAATGCTCGAGCCGCTCGTAGCTCTTTGCCAAGAGCTCGGCCTGCGCGAATACGTCCCCCGGGAATACGAAGCAAAAGTTGCATGACCGGCACACGACGAGCTCGGACTCTCGACCCGCGGAAGGATCCATGATCTGCCCGTGGGTCCTTTTGTTTTTATAGACGTTTGTATTTCTGCTGGTTATACTCGGCCACATGCGGAAAATCGTGCAGGACGGCGCGCCGGTGCTGCGCGAAGCGGCGAAGCCCGTGCCGGAAGAGCTCTTCGGCTCGGCGAAACTCGCGCGCCTCGTAAGGGATATGGCGGCGGCGCTCGACGCGCAGCCGGAGGGCGTCGCGCTCGCGGCGCCGCAGGTCGGCGTCTCCTGGCGCCTCTTCATCGTGCGGACGGACCGCACGCTCCCGCCGCTCGCCGCTGGCGAAACGGCGCCGCCCGCGGAAATCGAGGTCTACGCGAATCCCGAGATCGTAAAGACGTCGAGGAAGCGCGTGCGCGCCGACGAAGGATGCCTGTCCGTCCGCGGCGTCTACGGCACGACGAACCGCCATGAACGGGTAACCGTCCGCGCGCGGCGCGCCGACGGCATCCGCTTCACGCGCGGCGCCGGCGGCCTCCTCGCGCAGATCTTCGAGCACGAGCTCGATCACTTGAACGGCGTCCTTTTCACCGACCACGCCGAAAACCTCCTCGCCATCACCCATGCGGCAAGCGCATAACTTCGCCTACTTCGGCACGCCCGGCGCCGCGCGCGACACGCTCGCGGCGCTCCTGGCGCGGGGCTTTACGCCCGCGCTCGTCGTGACCCGCCCGGACGCTCCGCAGGGGCGCGGCCTCGCGCGCGCGCCTTCGCCCGTGAAAGCGCTCGCCGAAGAGCGCGGCATCCCCGTCCTCGCGCCGGAGCGGCTCGACGGCGAGGCCGTCGCCGCGATCCGCGCGTACGGCTGCGCGTATGCCGTCGTCGTCGCCTACGGGAAGATCTTCCCCGACGCGCTCATCGGCGCCTTCCCGCAGGGGGTCGTGAACGTCCACTACTCCCTCCTCCCCCGCCACCGCGGCGCAACGCCCGTCGAGTCGGCGCTCCTCGCGGGCGACGCGGCGACGGGCGTGACGATCCAGAAAATGGTTCCCGAGCTCGACGCGGGCGGCATCCTCGCGCGGAAAGAGACGCCGATAGAGAGCACGGAAACCGCACGGGAATTGCGCGCGCGCCTCGTCGCGCTCGGCGCCGAGCTTCTGGCCGAAACCCTTCCCGCGTTCGCACGGGGCGGGCTCGCGCCCGCGGCGCAGGACGCCTCTCGCGCCACGCACGCCGGCAAGCTCAAAAAACAAGACGGGCTCCTCTCGCTCGACGCTCCCGCCGAGGAGAACTGGCGCAAATACCGCGCCTATGCCGATACCATCGGCACGCACTTCTTCGCGGACGGCAGGCGCGTGAAAATAACGGCGGCGTCCTTCGCGGGCGGGCGGTTCGTCATCGAGCGCGTCATTCCCGAGGGCAAGCGCGAAATGGCCTATGCCGACTTCGCGCGCGGGCGCTAGCGCCCGAAGCGCAGCATCCGCTTCAAGGCCGCCCCGCCCCGCTTCATAAGCCCGCGCTCCTTCCCCCGCGCGCGGCGTATCTCGCGGGCCAAGTCGTCGCGCACGCGGTCGACGGCGCCCTCCAGGGTCGCGCTCGTCGCCTCGGCGCGGAAAAGCTTCCCGTCGAGGGAAAGGTTCCCTTCGGCGCGGTAGCGCGCGCCGGCGCGCTCCACGGCGATTGATTCCTCTATCTCGCATTCGAGCGCCGCGGGAACTTTCGAGTGCGCCGTGAGCTTCTCAAGAGCGGAAAACTTCCCTTCGATAAGCTCGCGCATCGCGTCGGTAAGCTCTTGGTGCGTCGTTTTGATGGTGATGTTCATACGGGCGGCATTAGCTCGTAATGCTTATCATTTTAGAACGGGAACGGTGTCCTGTCAGGATGCGCACCTTGCCGAGCGGCGCGCCGAAGCGCGCAGCGACGATCTCGCGGACGCGCTCGTTCGCCCTGTTCCCCTCCGCCGGCTCCCTCACGGCTATGGCGAGCGTCCCGCCTTCCCCGCCTTTGGCGGGATGGACTTCCACCCGTTCGCGCCGGGCGCCGGGCGTGACGAAAACTTTTAAAAACATTTGCTACCGCTTCGGATACTGCGCCCGCAAATAGGCGTCGATATCCGCCGATTCGTACATTTCCACGCCGCGCTCGCTGTCGACCAGGTACGGAACCTGTCTCTTGCCGCCGCGCGCCACGAGCTCGGCCGCCACCGCATCGTCCGCGATGTTCTTCTGGTCAAAGTCGATGCCGAGCTCCTGCCCTGTCGCGAGCACGCGCGCGCAGAACGGACATCCGGTTTTTACGTAGAGGGTAAGCATATGCGGCCAGTATAGCGCGAATTACTCACTTCTTTTCAGTTTGGATATTCCTGCCTCGATTTCAGAGTGACAATTCTTGCAAACCAGAACACACTTCTCGGCTTCTCTGACCAAAGAATCCCACGAATACGACAATCCTTTGACGCTCAACGCGAATTTCTTATCCACCGAATTCCTATGATGAAAATCAAGAGCGCCCACGTACTTCTTATATCCGCACAGTGAACATTCGCCGCCGAACATCCCGACTAACTTTTCTTTCTTGCGGCGACGATTTTGTATGACGGCTGCTGAAGCGCACTTACCGCAGCGATACCATCCTTCAGTTCTAGGGAAAAATTTCGTCAGCCCGTGAATCTTGCAGATCCTTTGCATATAAGCAGTATAACACCAGGTGTTAATATTGTTTTCCGGGGCATTCTGTGTATAATTTTCCTGTTCGTGTATTCCGCGGTAGCTCAATGGTAGAGCAGCTCCCTGTGGCAAACGCAGCTTCCTGGAGGAATCCAGGTCGAATAACGAGGTGAATTGCTGGAAACCCCTTGCGGGCGATCAGCAGCCAAGCTTCGCGAAAGCGGAGAAGGTTCAGAGACTATCCCTAGCGGGAGTACCCGACGGTATCGTCAGGGGAAGCGCCTCGCATCGAGAACCGATGATGATATAGTCCGCGCCTTCAGCAATGAGGGAACACGTGTAAGGAGTTGGTTGTAGGTTCGAGTCCTACCCGCGGAGCAAGATAGGACAAGAGGTCGTAAAATCGGACTTCCGTCCTGTATTTGCGCTGTTTTCTAGATGTTCTAAAGCGATATTCCAGTCGGTCGCGAATTCTTTGAGCAGGCTGTACGCCTTGCTGTATGTTGCGACCATTTCAGTCGAGCCGAGCTGCATCTTCTCGAAGAGAATGCGCATGAGGAGCTGCTTGTCTTCGACCGTACGTCTCTTGTTGAGGTAGATGTCGCGGGCACGCTGCGCAAGCTCGACCACGTTCGTCCCGAGCTCGTAGTATTTTGTGTTCGTGTTGTCGAGGCGCTGAAGGGCACTGATGGCCTCCTCTCGTTCTTTGGTGTATTGACGCTGCTTCGACGGATGAGCTCGAACTCGAAGCGGTCGTTGAGCTTCACGGTGGTGGTCTTGATGCGCACCTGCTGGATACGGCCCGTCAGGGCGTTTATACGGTCGAACACGGCCTGTTTGTAGGCGGTGTCGGGGTTGCCTATGAGCTGCTCGCCTTTGTTCTCCACGACGTACACGAACTCGAGCTCGTCCTTGTCGTTCTTCCGGGCGATGACAAAGTCCGGGCGTATCTTGCCGCGCTGCCAGCCCTGTACGGCATACCAGCCCTTCTGCGCCTTGTTGCGGGCCCACCAGATGACGTTCGGGCTCGCGTCGATGATGTTCGCGACCTCCTGCTCGAGCGAGTTGAGCGAGCTCGTCTCGATGTCCTCGTAGAGGTTGAGGCGGTACGAGGAAGGGATGGTATTCGCGACGGTATCCTTCATCGGCATCTCGAAGCCGGTCGCCTCGTCGTCCGAGACCACGAGCTCGAGCGCGCCCGATTTGATGAGCTCCTCGAATATCGCTTTCTCCTG
>JAKALC010000051.1 GCA_021813335.1 bacterium
CGACGGCGCGAGGTTAGTCGCGGGAGAGTCCTGTACCGCCCACAAAGTGTTCAATAAATCAATAAAAGAGTCTGACGCTTGCGCGTCAGACTCTTTTATTTTTCTTCTTCGTCCCCTTCTTCCTCGCTCTCTTCTCCTTCTTTTGCGTCAGTTTCCTCGTCATCGTCCTTGAGAAAGCCGCCGGCTTGGATGTTCCAAAGCTTCTGATACAGGCCCCCCTGTTCGATGAGCTTGCCGTGCGTTCCGTCCGCGACAATGGCTCCCCCTTCGAGGACGATAATCCTGTCCATCTTCATAATGGTCGAGAGGCGGTGCGCGATGACGATGACGGTCTTCCCCTGCATAAGAACCTCGAGCGCGTCCTGAATGAGCGCCTCCGACTCGGAGTCAAGGCTCGAGGTCGCTTCATCGAGCACGAGGATCGGGGCGTTCTTCAGGATGGCGCGGGCGATGGCGACGCGCTGGCGCTCGCCGCCCGAGAGTTTGACGCCGCGCTCTCCCACGAGCGTGGCATACCCTTCGGGAAGGGCCGTGATGAACTCATGGCAGTGCGCTTTCCGCGCCGCCTCGAACACTTCCTCATCGCTCGCGCCGAGCCGTCCGTAACGGATGTTCTCCATAAGAGAGCGGTGGAAGAGAACCGGCTCCTGCGGAACGAAGGCGATCGCGCTGCGCAGGCTTCCTTGCGTCACCTTCGAAATATCGCGGCCGTCGATCGCGATCTCCCCCTCCTTGACGTCGTAGAGCCGGAGCAGAAGCTTCGTGATGGTCGTCTTGCCCGCGCCGGAAGGCCCCACGAGGGCGACCTTCTCCCGGCTCGGAATATCGAGTGTGAAGTTCTTGAGTATCGGCCTTTCCTTGTCGAAGTAGAACGTGATATTGGAGAACGCGATGGCGCCGTGAGACACGGAAAGAGGGTGGGCGTTCCGCGCGTCCTGCACATCGTGCGGCATATTCAGAAGTTCGACCATCTCCCCTGCATCGGCGAGAGCGTCGTAGACGCGCCGGAGATCCTGATTGACGGCGGTCAGCCGGTCGAAAATACCGAAGAGGTAAATCTGGATGAGCACGAAATCGCCGACCGTGAGGAGACCCTGCTGCCAGAATATCGTCGCACCATAGAGAAGGCCCACATCGACACCGATAATGAAAAGCCCGAGCGCCGCCCACACGAGAACATCCGTGGACCAGGCGCGATTGGTCGCTCTGCGCCATTTTTCTACAACGGCCTTGAGGATGCCCCTCTCATGCGCCTCGCCCGTGAAAAGCGCTATTGTCGCATGATTCGAGATGGCATCTGCAAGAGTTCCTGTCACACGGGTATCCGCTTCGGCACGGGCGATGCGGATGGGCTGGCGGATACGCGCGACAAAGAGCTGAAAGGCCACGAAGAGGGTCGCCCAGGCGCCGAGGATGATACCGAGCGTATGGTTGCGACTATAGAGGACGGCGATAGCGCCGCCCACGAAGAGTACCGTCGGGAAGAAACGCGTCACGACGCTGTCGAACAGACTTTCGAACGAGCGCCCGAACTTGTTTATCTTGTGCGTCAGCGAGCCCGAAAAACGAGAGACGAAGAAATTGTACGAATGGTCGATAAGGTACGAGAAGGCCCGCTGCGAGAGGTCGGACATCACGTGTGACTCGAGGTACACGTTGCTGATATGGAGGATCCTGGAGCAGGCCCAGCTCGCGAACCACCACGCGGCAATGATGGCGATAAGGCTGAGGAGTATGCCGGATGATGCTTGGTCCGGCGTATGGGTCGCAACTGTATTGAAGAACTGCTTGAGGTAGAGCGGTGCCACGAGGTCGGCGACCTGCATACCGGCGCCCCCGAGAATGACGAACAAGAAAAGGGCGGGATAGTTGCGCACCCCGCGCCAATATTCGCGAACGACACTGCCGATAGGCGCCCGTTTTTCCGGGATGGAGGATCTCATAGCAGATACCATAGCATATGGCGGCCTTTTGCGTTACTTTTATATCTAATGAAAGTCCTGGCCATCGAAACAAGCTGCGACGAAACCGGGGTCGCCATCCTCGAAGGCGAGAAGACACCCGCCGGTTTTTCGTTCACGACGCTCGCCCAAGCGCTCAATTCGCAGGCACCGCTTCACCGTGAATATGGTGGCGTGTATCCGACGCTCGCCAAGCGCGAGCACGAAAAAAATCTACCTGTCTTGCTTGAGCAGGTACTTGGGAGTTTAACTCCCAAGTATGAGGTCGACGCGATTGCGGTAACGGGGGGCCCCGGACTTGAGCCGGCGCTTTGGACGGGTATTTCTTTTGCCGAGAAACTTGCGCGCGAATGGAAGAAGCCCGTATTTTCGGTCAATCATATGGAGGGACACTTTCTTTCTTCGCTCGTGCGGGGCGGACGGCTTGAAAATGTCTCCTTTCCGGTCCTCGGTCTCCTTGTTTCGGGCGGCCACAGCGAGTTCGTGCTCGCGAGCGATTGGTTCCGCTACAAGATCATCGGCGAGACTCTCGACGATGCTGCGGGCGAAGCGTTCGATAAAGTGGCGCGAATGATGGGTCTTCCGTATCCGGGCGGCCCTGAAATATCGCGTCTCGCTAGAAGCGCCCGCGAGGCGGGCTTGCCCGCCTCGCGGGTACCTCTCCCCCGCCCGATGCTCCAGAGCGGCAACTGCGACGTGTCGTTTTCCGGACTTAAAACCGCCGCGCTCTACGCCCTGCGCGATATGGGCGGCATAGAAAAGCTGGCGGACGAGGAGCGGGCCGCCTTCGCGCGCGAGTTCGAAGACAGCGTCGCGGACGTGTTCGCCGCGAAGACCCGCCGCGCGCTCCGCGAGACGGGGGCACAAATTTTCGCCCTGGGCGGCGGCGTCGCGGCGAACGAGCATCTGCGCTCGGCGCTTGTCCGGATGATCGAGCAAGACTTCCCGGAGGTCTCCGTACGGATACCCGAGCCGAAGATGACCGGTGACAACGCCGAGATGATCGCGGTGACGGCGCTTATCCGCCTCCTTTCCGGCAGCTGGCGGCTCGACCGTCCCCACGAGAAAATCCGCGCCGCGGGCTCCCTCTCGCTCGAAGAATCGCTTTAAAACAAAAAAGCACTACCGCCTGGTAGTGCTGTAGTGCTGGAGATTTCATCGGCGCGAAGGCGTCAGGATGCCTGCGGCGTTTCGGAGGCGGCGATCTGTTCGACGACGCGCGCGATGAACTCGTCCGAAATGGAAACCATTTCAGGCGCGGGCTTCTTGAGCGCCTCCGGCGGAAAGATGTGTTCGATCTTCACTCCGGGGCCAAGCGCGGAGCCGCGTATATCGCCTGCGGCGACCTGTACGTTCCGCACCGTTCCGTCGGGAAGAGGAACTTCGAGCGTCACATGGTGTACCAAGCGGAAACTGACTTTGGCGATGGGCATATACCCCTCCTTGATCCTATGAAACTACCCGGTGCAGCGAGTTTTACTCTACGCTCGCAATAAACGCTTTGCAATACTTCCAGAACAGGCGTCAATACGCTAAAATAGGCCGATGATCCCGGAAAAATTCCTAAAGCCCTATAACTCGGCCGAAACGGAGCCCCAGATATACAAGAAGTGGGAAGAGAGCGGTTTTTTTAACCCGGATGTCTGCGTCGAAAAGGGCGTCACGCCGTCCGATGCCGAGGCGTATTCCATTGTCCTGCCGCCGCCCAATGTAACGGGCACGCTCCATATGGGCCATGCCGCAATGCTCGCGGTCGAGGATATTCTCGTGCGCTATCACCGTATGAAGGGCTTTAAGACCCTGTGGCTTCCGGGCACCGACAGCGCCGCCATCGCGACCCAGTCGAAAGTCGAGACCGAACTGTATAAAAAAGAAAAAAAGACGCGGCACGATATCGGCCGCGAGGAGCTCTTGCGGCGCATCAACGAATTCGTCGAGGAGAGCAAATCGACCATCATCAACCAAACTAAGAAGATGGGGAGCAGCCTCGACTGGAGCCGCTACGCCTACACGATGGACACGGAGCGCTACCGCGCGGTTATGGAGGCATTCGTGCGTATGTTTGATGCGGGACTCATCTACCGCGGCGACCGCATCGTCAACTGGGATCCGAAACTCCAGACGACCGTTTCCGACGAGGAAATAGAATACGTGGAGCAGAAGGACCCGTTCTACTACTTTCAATATGGCCCGTTCGTCATCGGTACGGTGCGCCCGGAGACGAAGTTCGGCGACAAGTATGTCGTGATGCACCCCGACGACGCGCGCTACAAGAACTACGAGCATGGGCAAAAACTAGAGCTTGAATGGATAAACGGCCCTATCACGGCGACGGTCATCAAAGATGCGGCGGCCGATATGGAAGTCGGTTCCGGCGTTATGACCATCACTCCCGCCCACTCGAACATCGACTTCGAGATAGCCCAGCGGCACAAGCTCGACATCGAGCGCGTCATCGATGACCGCGGGGTACTCCTCCCCATCGCGGGCGAATTCGCGGGCCAACATATCAAAAAGGCGCGCGCGGCTATCGTCGAAAAACTGAGAGCGAAAGGGCTCCTCGTGAAGACCGATGAGGACTATGTGCACAACGTGGCGACCAACAGCCGCGGCGGCGGCACGATTGAGCCGCAGATAAAGCGGCAATGGTTCGTCGCGGTGGACAAAAAAGTGGAATTCCCCGATGGAAAGACGGCGACGCTTAAGGAGCGGATGCGCGAGGCGGTTTCTTCGGGTAACACCATTATTCTTCCCGAGCGCTTCGAGAAAATTTACTACCACTGGATAAACAACCTCCGCGACTGGTGCATCTCGCGGCAAATATGGTTCGGGCACCGCATCCCCGCTTGGTTCAAGGGGGACGAAGTGCGCGTTGGCATCGATTCCCCCGGCCCGGAATGGGAGCAGGACCCCGACACGCTCGACACATGGTTTTCCTCGGGCCTCTGGACATTTTCGACCCTCGGGTGGCCTGACGAAACAGCCGACCTCAAAACGTTCCACCCGACCAGCGTCCTCGAAACCGGATACGATATTCTCTTTTTCTGGGTGGCGAGAATGATACTTATGAGCACCTTCCTTCTCGGCGAGGTGCCGTTCCGTAAGGTGTATCTCCACGGGCTCGTGCGCGACGCGCAGGGGCGGAAAATGTCGAAATCGCTCGGCAACATTATCGACCCCTTGGTTATGACCGAGAAATACGGCGCCGATGCCGCGCGCCTTTCGCTTATCATCGGCGCCGCCCCCGGCAACGACATCAAGCTCTCCGAAGACCGCGTGCGCGGGTACAAAAACTTCGCCAACAAGATATGGAATATTTC
>JAKALC010000052.1 GCA_021813335.1 bacterium
TCCTCCGCAACAGCGCGTGGCTCTCCCGGCTTACGTTCGCCGAACTCATCGAAATCGCCTCGGCCTTCACCGTGCAGCATATGCTGGAGCGCGATATGTTCGAGCGCCGTATGAAAGCCGGGAAGCCGGTCTATGTCCACGAATTCTTCTATCCCTTGATGCAGGGATACGACAGCGTCGCGATGGACGTTGACGCGGAGGTCGGCGGCACCGATCAGACCTTTAATATGCTCGCCGGCCGGACGCTCCAGCGCAAATATCATTCCAAAGAAAAATTCGTCGTCGCGACGACGCTTCTCGAAAATCCCGTAACCGGGAAGAAACTTATGAGTAAGAGCGAGGGCGGCTATATCGCGCTCTCCGACGCGCCGGAGGTTATGTACGGAAAGACGATGGCGCTTCCCGACGAGGTGGTGCGGCCGATGTTCATTGACGCGACGACGCTGCCGCTTCCGGAGATCGAACGGATTCTGTCCGAAGATCATCCCAAAGACGCGAAGATGCGCCTTGCGAGGGAAATCGTGTCGTTCTACCACGGCGCGGCGGCGGCGCGGAAAGCCGAAGACCGTTTCGTCGCGGCCTTCAAGGAGGGGAGGGCGCCCGACGATGCGCCGGAGTTTGCGGTGGCCCGCGGGACGCCACTTCGAGAGGCCCTGCGCCCCCTCGTGGGTTCGACGAATGAACTGCGCCGGCTCGTGGCGGGGGGCGCCATCAGCGAAGTCGGGAAGCCGCCGTTCACGACGATCGACGCCCCGATAGAGAACTCGATGGTCCTGCGCATCGGGAAACACCGCTTCGCGAAGCTTGTCCTCAAGGAGTAATTACCGAAAACCGCCCCGGGGACCCGGGGCGGTTTCTGATACTACCCTACAGAGTAGCCGTTTGTTTTTTGTTGATCGATACCCTTCGTTCCGGAAGATCTCAGAGGGTGTTCCCCTCGTCCTCGTCGTCTCCGAGGTCAAGACCCTCGGTTTCGTCGCCTTCGCCGTCTTCATCCTCGGTTTCTTCCTCATCTCCTCCGTAAGGCGGCTCGGCCCCGAAAACCCCTTCCTCGTCGAGCGCAAACTCGTCGTACATACTCAACGCAACAGCTAATCAATAATCACGAATAACTCGTACCATCAGATTTGTAACAAAATAAAAAATGTTTGCAACGGGAAGCCGCCGTGCCGGTGTGGATAGCCCGGTCCTGCTACGCGCGGCGAGTGGCTGCGAGGCAGGTGACGCCGACGGCGATCGCGTCGAGCTCGTCGTCGAGGCGTTTCCGGGCGGGAAGTTCCACAAGGCGGGCAACGAGTGTGGCGACGGCGCGCTTATCGCTCTTCCCGTAGCCGGTCACGGCTATTTTCACTTGGAGCGGCGTATATTCCGCGAGGGGGAGGCCGTGCGACGCCGCGATATAGGAAAGAACGCCGCGCACTTCCGCGACCTGCATCGCGGTTTTCGCGTTCTTCTCGAAATACACGGTCTCGAGCGCTACTACATCCGGCGCGTGCGCCTTGATGGCGCGCTCGGCCTCTTCTCCGATGAGCCGCAAACGCTCCGGGAAGGAGAGGGTCTTTTTCGTACGGAAGCAATTCGAATAGAGAAGCGCGTCGCGTCCGCGCGCTCCGCGTTCGAGTACGGCGACGCCGAGGCGTTCATACCCTGGGTCAAACGCAACAACTCGCGCCGCTTTCATTTTAGATTTTGTATCTGCTAAAACCTATAACCTATTCCCCGCGCCCCGGCTTATGCGGCGTTCGTAGAGACGGCGTTCACGTCGTCGTTCTCTTCCAAGACATCGACAAGGTCGGCGAGCTTCTGTCCGTCTTCATCGGAGAGCTCGACCGTCGTCGCAGGCTCGAGGCCCTCGGCTCCCTTGGTGAACGCCCACATCGCCGCGCCGGGCGCGGCGAGAGAACCGCCGTGAAGGCTCAAAAGATGTTTTATCTCCTGCGATGTGCGGTTCCGGTTGTCGGTGTATCCCTCGATGATAAGGGCGGCGCCTCCGGGGCCGTACGCCTCATACGTGACGCGCTCCGCCTCCCCGCTTCCCGCGGCCTTTTCGATCGCGCGGTCGATGTTCTCGGAAGGCATATTGGCGGCGCGTGCTTTCTCGATCGCGGCGCGGAGTCCGGGTGCCGAGCGGTCGCCTTTCGCGAGCTTCGCTTCGACGGCGATGAAGCGCACGAGCTTCGAGAATACCTTGCTCTTGCGCGCGTCGGTTATCGCTTTTTGGTGCTTGAGCTTCGCCCATTTGCTGTGTCCGGCCATAGTGCCTCAACTATACCCGAGAGAATATAAAAAGAAAAAGCCGCCGAAGCCCGGAGGACTTCGGCGGAAAGCGGCCTGCCGCTAGCGGCGCAGCAGGTTTTTCTTGGCGTTGAGGATGTCCGCGTACTCGCGCGCGACCGCGGCGCTCTCGAGCGCGAGGCGCTCGATGCCGCAGAGAAGCGGTTCGAGGTGGGAATGGAAAATGATCCCGCCCTCGATGAGTCCTCGAACATCCGCCCAGGCGGGCGGCGTGATGACCTCGTCGCCCTCGTCTTCGATGAGGTCGGAGGTGCGCAGCTCCCCGCCCACCTCCACCAAGTAGAACACCTGGTGGTGGACCGAAGAGCCGCGGCGCTTCTCGCGGCGGAATACGACATCGCCCGCCGTGATTCTCATCGGCGAACCGGCGCCGATCTCGTACCGGAGTTCCCGCCCCAGCGCGAGCCGCAGGTCGTTGTTCTCCTTCTCGTTCTCGGCGCAGCCGCCGGGCATCTTGATCTGCATCTTTTGCAGCTTTGTCGCGGCGCCGGCGTCGCGGTACCCGATCGGCAGAACGCCGATGACGAGCACTTGAATGACGCCGGAATCGCTGGCGCGGGGGATGAATGCCCCGGCGAAATCGCCGGGGAACTTACGAGTGTTTGGGGCCATTGGCCGCCTCCTTCTTCAAGAATTTTAAAAAGGTGAGGCACCCAAACGCTGCTTGCTGATAGGGAACCTCTAGACAAAATTATAGCACAATGAAAAATTGCTGTCAAATAGCGCGGGGCTGTTCCGCGGCCTTACATAAGGCGATCCTGGAGATCTTGGGGCGCTGTCTTGCCGAGGTGTTGGTACGCAGTCGGGGTTGCGACGCGCCCGCGCGGGGTGCGCTCGATGAGACCGAGCTGGAGAAGGTACGGCTCGTGCACCTCGGAGAGGGTCGCTGGTTCCTCGGCGAGCGCGGCCGCCAAGGCGCCCACACCCGCGGGGCCGCCGCCGAAGCGTTCGATCAGGGCCCCGAGAATCTTCCGGTCGAGCGGCGTGAGGCCGAGCTCGTCGACCTCAAGGAGACCCAAGGCCTCGATGACCGCTTCGCGCGAAAGCGGGCGGCGCTTGAGCTGGACGAAGTCGCGAGCGCGCTTCAGGAGATAGTTCGCGGTGCGCGGCGTCGAGCGGCTGCGGCGCGCTATTTCGCGCACGCCTGCGTCTTCCGCCTCGATGCCGAGGATCAGGGCCGAACGGCTCACGATCCGGGCGATGTCGTCCTCGCTGTAGAACTCGAGGCGGAACGTTCCGCCGGAAAAGCGCGAACGCAAGGGCGCCGAGAGACTCGCGACGCGCGTCGTCGCCGCGATGAGCGTGAAGGGCGGCAAGGGCAGCTCGAGCGTCCTCGCGGACGGCCCCTTGCCGATGATGATATTGAGCACGCCCGACTCCATCGCGGGGTAGAGAACTTCCTCGATGGCGCGCGGCAGCCGGTGGATCTCGTCGATGAAAAGGATCTCGTTGGGCGCCAAGTTCGTAAGAAGCGCCGCCAAGTCGCCGACGCGTTCTATCGCAGGCCCCGAGGTCGAACGGAGCACTCCGCCGAGTTCCCGCGCGATGAGGTGGGCGAGCGTCGTCTTGCCGAGACCCGGCGGCCCGTAAAACAGGAGGTGCTCGGGCGGATTCCCGCGCTCGCGCGCGGCCTCGATGAGGATCTGAAGATTCTTTTTGATGCCGTCCTGGCCGATGTAGTCGTCCCACGACGACGGCCGCAAGGTCGCGTCGAGGAATGCCGCGTCACTCGGCGCCGCGGCGCTCCGCTCGGGCGCTCGGCCTTCCTCAGTATCCCAGCTTTTTCTCGAGAGAGGGGCGTCGGACGGGGTTCTTGACATAAAATTATAGTATGCTAAACTTTTGTTTAGGTGCGCCGGGCAGTTCGGGGCATTTTTTAATTTCTTTTTGGCATACGCGCCGCGCTCTCTTCTTCGGATTTTAGCGCCACAAGCGTTCGAGAGCGTACATCTCTAAGCAATAAGGCTTGCAAGAGTCACGGGACCTTTTCAAGGACACTCCGGCAGCGGCTTCGGCCGCCTCGCGGGGGTTATCCTCAGATATGGCTGCCGCGTTTCGATTTATCGAAAATGTTTATTGCTTAGAGGTGTACTTCCTCGAACCTGCGGCTCGCCCCGCTTCGGCGGCCGCTCTCCGTCAACTGTACTCTCGCTGTTTCGGGGCGCAATGTTGACCGCGCGCAAAAAATAAAGGGTATTACTGCCGCACCGCAACCCCGCCCCGTCAGGGGTCTTTTTTATAAGAGCGCCGGAGCGACATAGTGCAGCGCGCCGAGAAACGCCGCGATGAAAAGGATCTGTGAAAGGACGCCGAGAAGCGCGCTGTTTTCCGCGATATCGCGCTGGATACCGTTATGAAAGCGCGTAAAGGATATGAAGGGTTCGCGCGGGAAGCGCGCCGTCACGAAGTGAAGCGCGTCGGGAAGGTACGCGCCTGTGACGCCCGCGAAGGCGGGGAACCAAAGACCGTGGCGGCCGAAGAGGAGAAGTGCGAGCCCGAGCCCGAGAAGTCCGTCGAACGAAATGATGCCGAGGTCGGAAAAGAGCGCCTTGTTGAGGCGAAGCGTTCCGCCGCGCTTGGGGTCGAGCGCCGGAGAGCGCGGCTCGTAGTTCCAATGGGGGATGGCGTCGAGCACGAAGTGGCTCGCGAATCCGGCGCAAAAACCGAGCGCCGGGTTCTCCGGCATAAGGCTTGCGGCGGCGGCGCCGGCGAGGGCGTGAGCGGTCAGGGTCATAAGCTCGCCGTTTATAACCCGGAAGACGCCGCAAGGTCAACGACGCGCCCGAGCTCGTCGAGCGAAGTGACGCCGCGCAGCACTTTGAGGATGCCGTCCTCCTGCATCGAGGGCACGCCCTGCGGGCGAGCCGCTGCCGCGACTTCGCGCTCGGACGGCTTGGTGCGAAGCACTTCCTCGACCGCTTTGTCCATAA
>JAKALC010000053.1 GCA_021813335.1 bacterium
ACACGCTCTTCGTCTACTACGGCGCCGCCGACAGCGTCGTCGGCGTCGCCAGATTCTCGCTCAAGAAGCTCCTTGCAATCCTCTCCCCCAAAGCGCTCGCCCGGACGTAGAGAGGCTCCCCGGACCGGGAGTTGTCCACAAGAAAGCCGAAAAACCCTTACCCTGCAACGAATCCGGAAGGACGGTCCTTTTCAGCAGCGGCCGCTTTCTCCGCCTTTTTCTTTCTCTTTTTCCTCGAGCTTGTCGAGTTCGGCGCGCCAACCGAGAAGATTCGCCGTTATCTGGACGAGGGACCCGACGCCCGCGACCGCGAGCACGAGGAGCACATACCAGGCGGCGGGATACTCGAAATAGAGGTAGGTCACGAGGAGCGCCATCCAGACGCCGAGGCACCACGGGCACTCCAGAAGCTCGTGGAGCGTTCGGCGAGCGCCGCGCGGAAGGGGCGTGAGCTCGATGAACCGTTCTCCGTTGATCTCGATCTCTTTCTTATCGACGAAGCATTCCCGGCAGAAACGGGTGACTTTGTCGTACGAGAAGAGGCGCACCAGGCGGAAGGTCGCGAGAGCGAGGATGAGAGCGTCGAAGAGCGGGATCGACGAGGGCCACGAGCCGCGCGTGAAGTAAACCTGCGCCGCAGAAAGGCCGAGCAGTATCGCGAACACGGTGCTGAATAAAAAGTCCCAGAAGTTCTGGTCTTCCTTCGGGCGGACCTGCGGGTGCATAGACAGATACAGTGTACGGGGGAAAGGCCGCCGCGTGAACCCGCGCTATGCACAATCGAACAGATGCGGATCTAACCTAGCGAATCGAAGCTGCGTTAAGAAAAGACGGCCGTCTCTTCTTAACGCAGCGCGTAAGCGGGCATCCTGAGGCGCCGCCGGAGCGCCGGCAAGCTGCCCACCAGGAGGATCGGCCCCCGAGCTACCGGAGCGACTTTGCGACGCTGTACTCCCCCACTTTCGTGCGGAGGATATGGAGCGCGAGCGCGGGTACGCCGAGCCGGGTTCCGAGCTCGCTTGCGATGCTGCGCGCGTAGGTTCCCGAGGAGCAGGATAAGGTGACGGTGGCGCACGGAAACTCGCGCTCGCCCGACGCGCGCAGATGGCGGCGCCAGAGGCGCAGCGTTTCTTCCTGACGGAAGTCTCCCTGCACTTTCGCGACTCCCTCTTCGATATAAGCCAGGAGCTGCGGCTCTTTGACTTTGTACATTCCGGCAAGTTCGATGTCGAAGATCGTGACGGTCTTGCGGGGCAGGGCGAAAGAACCGAGCGCGTTCTCGCGCGCCCACTGGAATAGCGACTTCCCTTCGACGGTCTTCGACGAGAACGGCGGATATTCCTGCGAAACTTTGCCGCGGAATTCATTGAGTCCCGCCTCGACGAGCGGCCGGCAGACCTTGTCTTCACCGCCCGTCTGCATCACCTTGCCCAAGACGTCGTAGGTATCGGTCGAGAAGCCGAAGAGGATATCGAGCGTGTATTCCTTCGAAAGGTCGAGCCAGGCCTCGTGGCGCGAATTCTCGGCGCCCACGAGGCAGAGGAGCACTCCCTCGGCCATAGGGTCGAGCCTTCCGGCATAGGAAAGAACTTCGTACTGGTATTGCGGCTTTTGCGCCCGCAGGCGTTCAAGCCGCTCCCGCGGGGTTTCGCCGAGCCGCTTGTAGAGATTGACGACCTGTCCGCCAAGAGGATTCATAACGTTTTTCCGGCGCGTTCTGCTATACTGTAGTTGATATGGCCCAAAAAGGGAAACTTTCGACCGAGGCGTACAAAGGCGTCCGGGATTTCTATCCGGAAGACGAGGCCGTGCAGAAGTACCTGTTCGCGACGATGCGCGGCGCCGTCGAAAAGTTCGGCTACGCCGAGTACCACGCGTCCATCCTCGAGCCCGCGGAGCTCTACCGCGGCAAGACGAGCGAAGAGATCGTGAGCGAGCAGACCTACACCTTCGTCGATCGCGGCGAGCGCGAAGTGACGCTACGCCCCGAAATGACGCCGACTATCGCGCGTATGGTCGCCGCGAAGCGGCGCGAACTCTCCTTCCCTCTGCGGTGGTACTCCATTCCGAACGTTTTCCGCTATGAAAGGCCGCAGCGCGGCCGCCTGCGCGAGCACTGGCAGCTCAATGTCGATCTTTTCGGCTCCGCTTCCCCGTCGGCCGACGCGGAAATCATCGCCGTCGCGCACGCGGTGATGAAGGCGTTCGGCGCGTCGGAGAGCGATTTCGAGATACGCATCGGGAGCCGCGCCTTCCTGAACGCGCTCGCGGAGAAGGCCGGACTATCCTCGGAGAAGCGGGAGCAGCTGCTCCGCCTCCTCGATCGCCGCGCGAAGATATCTGCGGAGGAGTTCGAGAAGGGCCTCGCGGCGCTCGGCGTGCCGCCCGAAGCTTTTTCGGCGCCGGCAGCGCCCGACGACGTGCGAAGTCTCGTCGCGGCACTGCAGGATCTCGGCATCGGCAACGCGCGGTTCGACGCCGGCATCGTCCGCGGCTTCGAGTACTACACCGGCACGGTCTTCGAGGTGTACGACACGCGCCCCGAGAACAACCGCTCGCTCTTCGGCGGAGGCCGCTACGACAACCTGCTCCAGCTCTTCGGCGAGGAACCCGTACCCGCGGCCGGCTTCGGTATGGGCGACGTAACGATGCGCGATTTTCTCTCGGTGCGCGGCCGCATCCCTCCCTACGCGCCTCCGACCAAGGCGTACCTCGCGGTCACGTCGGCAGAGCTCGTCCCCGAAGCGATGCGGCTCGCAGCGGAGCTCCGTGCGCACGGCGTCAATGCCGCCGTCGATCTCGGCGACCGCAAGCTCGGCGACCAGATAAAGAACGCCGACCGGCAGCGCATTCCGTACCTTATCGTCGTCGGCGAGGACGAGCTGCGCTCCGGAGAGTTCGCAGTCCGCACCCTGGCGACCCGGGCGGAAGCCACCCTCTCGAGGACCGAGCTCGGCTCATTTTTCCTGAACCTCCCATGACCCCCCCGAAACGGCCGGTGCGGAAAATAACCCTCGATATCGAGACGACCGGAGAGTTCGGACCCAACAACGACGTCCTCGCGCTCGATCTCGCCATCGCCTGCATCCACGATTCGGCGACCGGGGAATATTCGAGCTTCACCCAGGAAGAGCTGCCTCGCTTGTGGCCCATCCTTGAGAGCGCCGATCTCCTCATCGGCTATAACAGCGACCATTTCGATATCCCTATCCTCAACAAATATTACTCGGGTGATCTCACCCATATCCGCAGCATCGACCTCCTCAAGGAGGTCCGGGCGGTTCTGGGACGGCGGCTTCGGATGGACAATATCGCCGAAGCGACGCTTGGAAAGAAAAAGAGCGGCAACGGCGCGCAGGCCGTCAAATGGTGGAATGAGGGCCGCTTCGACGAGGTGCGCGCCTACTGCATCGACGATGTCCGCATCACGCTGGAGCTTTACGACTATGTCCGCGCGCACGGCTCGCTCCGCTATACCGATTACGACGGCGTCCGGGAAATAAAGATACGGGCCGCCGACTGGGAAAAACCCCAGGATGCGGGCGCGCTCACCCATACGCTCCCCTTCTGAACCGGCGCCTGCGCCGTATGCTATACTGTGGGACGGAGTCGGTTCGCTGCGAAGGCCTTGTCCGGGGCTTGTCCCGGGGACCTGCCGCGTTTTATTCGCCTTATCGGCATCATTTCCATTTATGAAAAGCCACTACGTTCTCCCGGTGTCCATCGTTATCGTCGGCGCCCTTATCGCCGGCGCGATCTTTCTCGTGAGCCGCGGCCCGGGGCCGAGCGGCACGGGTCCCGCCGCCGCCGTGCGGCCAGTCGATCAGACCGACCACATCTTCGGCAACCCGAACGCCCCGGTCAAGATCGTCGAGTATGCCGATCTCGAATGCCCCTTCTGCAAGGATTTCCAATCGACGATGGACCAGCTTATGCAGTACTACGGCCCGTCGGGCAAGGTCGCGTGGGTGTTCCGCAATTTCCCGCTGACGCAGCTGCACTCGAAGGCGCCCGAAGAAGCGCAGGCGGCTGAGTGCGCCGCGGCGCAGGGCGGAAGCAGCGCGTTCTTCAAGTTCATCGACAAGGTGTACTCGGTGACTCCGGGCGACAACGGCCTCGACCTGGCGCAGCTTCCCTCCATCGCTCAAGAAGTCGGCCTCGACGGGGCGAAGCTCTCGCAGTGCCTCGCGGCGAACACGTATGCCGCCAAGGTGGAGAGCGACTACAACGAGGCGATCGCCGAAGGCGCCCAGGGGACGCCGCACATCGTCATTATGACGTCCGCGGGCGAAGTCCTCTCGCTCGACGGCAATCAGCCCTACTCTTCGATGCGCGCTGCGGTCGACCAGGTCCTCTCGGCCATCGGCGAATCGGTCGGGACGACGACCTCGGGAACGACGGCCCGATAGAACCTTCGGATAGAAAAGCGGCGCGAATGGTCCCGAGGGACCATTCGCGCCGTTAGCGTGTGAGAACCGCCCCGTCCGCTTCTTCGATGCTGACAAGGAAGTAGTATGCGACTTCCTCTCCGCGAGGGATGCCCGCAAACACGTGGGCGTAGCGGACTCCGCTCGGATGCTCGACCTTCCGGTAGGTCGACCAGGTCCCCGCTTCGAAGACCCTCTTCACCCACGGGCCGTGTTCGCCCGCGCCGACGGGAAGGCAGTCGGCGACGAGGGGCTTTGAAAAACGGTAGGTCTTGCCGCGCTGAAAGTCAGGCGGCTTCGATACGCTGCTCTGTTCGACCATATGACCTCTCCTTGGGGTAATGGCGATTATGTCCTGCTCCGAATACGGTATACCCGAGCCGCTGTTTTTTGCAAATCGCCGCAGCTACGGAAGGAGGTCTCCGCTCGGGGCGTCCACAAGACCGAGGCGATAGACGGCGAAGGAGTCCTCGCCTTCGAACACGTCGGACGGGTTCGGAAGATAGACCCGCGGACGGGATATCTCGGCCGTCGCGTCGTTGATGAGCCGGCGGAAGAGGGCGAACTCTTCGCGAAGGTCGGAAAAATCGATGATGTACCGCCGCAGCTGCCGCGAACCGTCGGCGTTCTTCGTCTTTTTGCATTCGTACACGATGAAACGCCGCACGGGTTTGCCGAACATTTCCCGCACCGTGTAGTAATTGAACAGCGCCTGAAGAACGAAGAGCGTCTTCGATGCCCCGTACGGACTGAATGAGTTCACGAACTTGTGGTCGACGATATCG
>JAKALC010000054.1 GCA_021813335.1 bacterium
ACGCAGAACGCGACCGGCGCGCACAGGAACGCGTCTTCGATGAAGACGGGGTAATAGGCGACGCCGGGTTCGACGGCGTAGTACACCGGCGCGCCGTCGACGACGTACTCCGCGGGTGGCGCCGCTTCGTCGACGGGCACTTCCTCGACGACGACGGGTGCCGGAGCCGGCCGTACGACCGGTCCTACCGTGGCAACGCATCCCGCGAGTACCGCGCTCAATCCGGCTATCAAGAGCCGGGCCCTGCTCAACGTTCTCATCCGACCTCCTCTCTTGGTTATGACAACAAAACGGCACCGAAGTGCCGCGCTCTGCTTCTGAGTCAACCGTACCGCTGACCCGGCACTTGTAAAGGAGGGCCTGTGCGTAAGCCCGCCGTTGCGGCCCGCGGGCGAGTGCCCTACAGTAAGAGGTATGGTTCTTCGGCGTAACGGGGTCGCGAAAGAGCTCGCGAGATCTTCGGCGAGCGTTCTTATTTTCTTGGCCTTTGCCGCGGCGTTCGCGCCCAAGGCGGCCTCGCTCGTGCGCGCGCAGTCGGCGGACACCTCGACCTCGACTATCCAGGCGCAGATCGACGACAGTACGGCCCACATCAATCAGCTCAACGCAGAAATATCTCAACTCCAGACGCAGCTCGACGCTACGACCAAACAGAAGCAGACGCTGCAGAGCGCGGTACAGGCGCTCAACCTCAATATTCAGAAGATCACGAAGTCGATAACGCTCACGCAGGCGCAAATAGCGCAGAAAGATTCGCAGATATCCTCGCTTACGGGAAATATCACCGTGACGGCCGGCAAGATAGGCGCCTCGTAGGGCGCGGTCGCCGAATCGCTGCGTGAGCTTCATCAGCTCGACGACGAGTCGCTCGCGACGGTGCTTATGAGCGGCGGCACGCTCTCGGCGTTCTTCGACCAAGCGGCCTCGCTTGCGGCGCTGCGCAGCGATCTCGGGAACCATATCGAGGACCTCTCCTCGCTCAAGAGCGATCTCCTGACGAGCCGGACCGCCGCGCAGCAGAAGCGCGCCGATCTCGCCGCGCTCAAGCAGAATCTCGCGGAGCAGAAGCAGGGTCTCGCCGTCGCGCGTGACGCGCAGAATGAGCTTTTGGCCGAGACCAAGAACAAGGAATCGAATTATCAGGCACTCATCGCGCAGAAAAAGGCTGAAGAGGCCCAGTTCGAACAAGACCTTCTTCGTTACGAGCAGCAGCTCAATCTCACCGTGAGCTCGGGCGCCCTGCCGCCGCCCGGCCCTGAGTTCATCTGGCCCGTCGCCAACCCCAAGATAACGCAGTACTTCGGCAACACGCCGTTCGCGACCAAGAACCCGCAGATCTATTCGGGCCACGGTCACACCGGCATCGATCTGCGCGCCTCGCCCGGAACCCCGGTCCATGCAGCGCGCAGCGGTGTTGTCGTCGGCACGGGCGATACCGATCTTACGTGCCGCTATGCGTCATTCGGACGGTGGATCTTCATCCAGCACGACGACGGGCTCTCTACTATATATGCGCACCTCTCGGTCATCCTGGTTTCCTCAGGACAGCACGTTGCGACGGGCGAGCTTATCGGCTACTCCGATACCACGGGTTATGCCACGGGACCGCACCTCCACTTCGGCGTGTATGCGACCTCCGGCACGAAGATAGCGTCGTTCCCGAGCGCTGGATGCCGGCCGAAGATGTTCACCATACCGGTCGGCACACTCTCGGCATATCTCAATCCGCTCACGTACCTGCCGCCGATCGGGCAGTAGCAAAAATAGAAAAATCCGCGAACGCCCTCGGGGGTGTTCGCGGATGGTGTTCCGCACGGATCCTTACGCATACGGATACAGCGTGTCGGCGAAGGGGAGGATGACGTTGATCTCTCCAACACGGTCGCGCATCTCGTTGAGCGTGCCGCCGGCAAGCCGGTTGAGGAGAAAGTGTTCCGCCGTAGCGAACGCGCCGCCGGAGCTCGGGCCGGCCGGGATGCCGTTCTCGTTGAGCAAGGCACTCGCCGCTCGCGCGGTACGCTCGTCGATAGGGTCCTCGATAGGCTTGAGCTTCTGCCAGTCATGGCCGATCTCCCGCAGCTGTTCGTGATCCCGGGCCCCCTCGATCTTTTGTCCGAGATAGGGCATTGTCGCGACGATTTTGATACAGGGATTCCTCTTTCTGAAGTACCGTCCGAGGCCGAGGAGCGTTCCGGTTGAGCCGACCGCCGCGACGAAGAGCGAGGCCCTTCCACCAACGGCTCCCCACAACTCCGGCGCGACGAGCTTCTCGTAGCTCTGCGGGTTCCAGGGGTGGGCGTATTGGTTGAGATAGACGGCGCCAATATACTCGGCATACTGGGCCGCAAGCTTGACGCGTCCCGACGAGCGGATAATCCCGAGCTCCCGAGCCGCTGCCGACTCGGAGATGACGACCGCGCCATGGCGCTTCAGGGGGAGCTGCTCGCCGGGGGCGAGGTCGTCGGCGACCAGCGCGTACACCGTGACGCCGTGTTCTTTGGCGCAATAGGCGAGCGCGACCCCCATATTCCCGGAAGTTCCTTCGAGCATCCTCCCGCCCTCCTTGAGGACGCCGCCTCGTATCGCCTGGTCGATCATATATTCCGCCGGGATGCGTTTGATGTTCCCGGGCGGCGCCATAAAGCCGAGGAGGGCGTACACGAAGATGCCTTGATCGCGCAGCCGCTTCGAGAGGATCTCTTGCGGCAGCCGTATCACGGGCAGCGTATAGTCGATCATCCTGATTCCGGCGACCGGATCGGGCAAGCGGTTGTAGCAGGGAATAGTCCAGTCCATCTCGTATTTCCTCCATGTTCTGAAAAGAAGGAAGCGCGAAGGATCTCGCGCAGTCTCCCTAATCTCTACCAGAACGGTGGAGGAATGCAACGCGCTGGGTTACGCCTTGCGCACGAGGATGAACGGCGTCATTTCTTCGGATTGTCCGGCGGGATTATCGCGGAGGAGTTCTTGCACGAACGATTCGGCCAAGTGTTCGCCCGCAGTTCCGAGCGTGAACGCTCCACGATAGTTCGCGTCGATGATGGCGGTCTCGAGCCCCGTGCGCGCGCGGACCTCGCGCGCGACTTTTTGCGGCCGGAGCGGCGGAAGCTTGGCGTAGTGCATATACGGGTAGAGCGAGAACGACATCGGACAGTCGACGGACTTCGCCTGCTTGCCGATGAGATAATAGAACGCTCCGTGGATGCCGAAGGGAAGCGTCGCCGCCGCGGCCGCGGCGGCGAAGAGCGTGCGCAGATAGCCGGCTTCGTTGATAACGAGCTGCATCGCGACCGCCGTTCCGTGTCCGAACCCTTTGAAATCCTTCGTATGGATCTTGTTATTGACCTTTCGCGAGAGAAAACGCGCGAGACGGCCGACTTTTATCGTGCGATACGGAACGATTCTGCCTTGCATCACGCACACGACCTTCTCGCTGATGAAAAGATAGTCGCCGGGGCGGGCGTGCGGGTGCACGTAGGTCTCGAGCGCCCGGAAAAGGTCGTCGTCTCCGTTGAGCATCGGCGTTTTGACGGGAAGGCGGAGGTACGAGCCGCGGCTCGTCTCGATCTCGAGCGTTCGCCCTCCGTTCGGGGCGATGGGTCGGAGGGCGGGCTGCTGCAGAGGGCGCTTTTTTTTGCTCATACCCGTCCATCCTACTCCAAGTCCGGTGGAGATGTCATCTTGAGCCGCCGCCAGACCCGCCGCCCGTGCGAAGCAAAATCAGACTTTTTTGGCGGAATTTTTGACAGCCGTTTTTTATCCGTTCGTAATATGTAATCCACAGTTTTCCGGCGAAAAAGCGCTGGCCGGTTCGCCTATAATGTAAGTCCCATTATTCATCACTTGTTGAGAACACATTATGCCGCAGAAGTCTTCAAAGCTTACCAGCATCGTCAAGAGAGACGGTTCCGTCGTTCCGTTCAATGCCCAAAAGATCGCTCTTGCGGTTGAGAAAGCGATGAAGGCCGCGGATGAATTCAAGGAGGGCGCCTCGGAGCGCGTCGCCGAAGCGGTCACTAAAAAGCTGCAAGGGCAGAAAGAAGCGAACTCGATCTTCGTTCCGTCGGTCGAAGGCCTCCAGGACCTCGTCGAGACGGAGCTGATGCTGCAGAAGTTCCCCGCATCGGCCAAGGCCTACATCCTCTATCGCGCCAATCGGACCCGTATGCGCCAGAAACAGGGGGTCGTTCCCGAGCGCGTGCGCGAACTCTCGGCGCAAAGCAAAGAATACTTCAAGGACAACCCGCTCGGCGAGTTCATTTACCTGCGCACCTACGCTCGCTGGATAGAGTCGGAAGGCCGGCGCGAGACCTGGATCGAGACGGTCGACCGCTATGTCGACTTTATGCGGGAGAATCTCGGCGACAAGCTTTCTGAAAAAGAATACGCCGAGGTGCGCGACGCGATCCTCAAGCAGGAAGTGATGCCGTCGATGCGCCTTATGCAGTTCGCGGGGGAGCCGGCGCGCAAATGCAACACCTGCGCGTATAACTGCACGTTCACGGCCCCCGCGAAGATCGCCGACTTCGCGGAGATAATGTATCTCTCGATGCAGGGATGCGGCGTGGGCTTCTCCGTCGAGAGCCAGACCATCGAAAAGCTTCCGCAGATCAAGAAGCAGACGAAGAAGAAGCTCGCGATGCACGTCATCGACGACTCCAAGGAGGGCTGGTGCGACGCGCTCACCTTGGGAATGAAGACGTGGTACGACGGCAAGGATGTCGAGTTCGATTTTTCGCGCATCCGACCCGCGGGTTCGCGCCTCAAGACGATGGGCGGCAAGGCCTCGGGCCCGGAACCTCTGCGCTCTCTCCTTTCATTCGCGCGCGAGAAAATATTGCGCCGCCAGGGGCGCCGCCTGCGGCCCATCGATGCCCACGATATCATCTGCAAGATAGGCGAGTGTGTCGTCGCAGGCGGCGTGCGCCGCACGGCGATGATCTCGCTCTCGGATCTCGACGATACCGATCTGCGCGACGCGAAAAAAGGCCAGTTTTTCCTTACGGAACCGTATCGTTCGGTCTCCAACAATTCGGCGGTCTATGAGATGAAGCCGACCAATACCGAGCTTATGGAAGAGTGGGTG
>JAKALC010000055.1 GCA_021813335.1 bacterium
TCGCGGTTTTTCCTGCTGGAAAAACATCGCTCCGGCGTTCGATTCCCTATACGCGGCACGCAGGTGCCGCGCTCCATCTCACCGCACAAAACGAAAACCGCCCGAAGGCGGTTCGTTGTGGCGGTGGAGATGCCGGGAATCGAACCCGGGTGCAATATATGACGACAAGGGCTTCTACGATGCGTAGTTCGTTTTAGAGTTTCGACTCAGTGCGTATGAAGCGAACAAAATCGCAAAAAGTCAGAGCTTCATTGTGTCGTCGGATAGTGAAGCGGTTATCCGGCCGAGCTTGAGATATAACGCCCGGTGCAGAGATTCAAGCGTCCTCTGCGGAGCGCGCGTCGTTAGGCCGTAGCCCGTGCGAACGCGAAATCATTCGCCGTGAAATACGGCGATGCAACTGTTTTTGCAGTTATTTTTTCCAGCTTTTTGAGAAGGTCTGGTCTTCTGCTTCGCGCATCTTGGCGTGAATATATTGTCTAGGCCGATCATCCCCCCTGAAAAAATGTGCGTTGCACATTTTTTCAGGGCGAACGACTGGTCTAGCGGTTTTTCAAAGTCCTTTCTATCTCGCGTTTCGCGCTACGCTCCTTCATAACGGCGCGCTTATCGTACTTTTTGCGGCCGCGGGCGACGGCGACGGCGAGCTTGAGGTTTCGACCTTTACTATACACCGAAAGTGGCACTATTGTCAACCCTTTCTGGTGCTCAAAGTCGGCAAGTTCCATCAATTCTTTCTTCGTGAGGAGGAGGCGCCGCGTCCGCAGGGGGTCGTAGTCAGCGGGCGTATTGCCGGGCTGGTAGGGAGGAATGCTCATACCGACGACGTACGCCTCGCCCGTGCCGCCGCGGCCGCTCGGACGCACGACGATGTGCGCTCCGTCGAGGACGCCGTGCCGCGCGCGCAGCGACTTCACTTCGAAACCGAGAAGTTCGATTCCCGCCTCGAGGGTTTCGAGGATCTCGTAGTTGAGGCGCGCTTTTTTATGCTCGATAAGCTGCATACGCAGACTATAGCATCGCGCGACGATTCTTGCATTTTCCGCTTTTTTCTTGTATCGTTTTTTGAACGAATATGGCTAACTCCGCCAAAGATCAGGAGCCGAAAGGTTCCCTGCCGAAGCGCCAGCCGCGGCCGCCGCGCGGCGGCCGCGGCCCGATGCCGCCCCTGCCGTCCGGCGATTCGTTCTGGATGAACCTCGCGTCGAGCGTCCTCATCCTCCTTATCCTCGCGACGGCCTACGCGTATATCACGACCCCGAGCGCGCAGAAGAAGCCGCAGGACATCCCCATCTCCGAGCTCGCGCAGGACATCTCGGCCGGCAAGGTCTCCTCGATCTCGGTGAACGGCGATGATCTCGCTATCACCTACAACGACGCGTCGTCGACGGAAAAGACGGCGAAAAAAGAGCCCGAGGCGGCGCTCTCGCAGACGCTCTACAACTATGGCGTGCCGCAGGCGGCGCTCGACAAGGTCTCCATCACCATCAAGCGCGAAAGCTCCTGGTCGTTCTGGATGTCGGTGCTCGGTCCTTTCTTGGCACCCCTGCTCCTTATCGCATTCTTCATTTGGTATCTCTCGCGGCAGGTGAAGGGCGCGGGTATGCAGGCCTTTTCCTTCGGCCAGTCGCGCCCGCGCATCACCGACCCCGCCGACAAGGCGCAGCGGGTGACCTTCAGGGACGTCGCCGGCGCCAAGGAGGCGAAGCAAGAGCTCTTCGAGATCGTCGACTTTCTCAAAAACCCGAAAAAATTCCTCGATATCGGCGCGCGCATACCCAAGGGCATCCTCCTTATGGGTGCGCCGGGTACGGGCAAGACCTTGCTCGCTCGCGCGGTCGCGGGGGAGGCGGGCGTACCCTTTTTCTCCATATCGGGCTCCGAGTTCGTCGAGATGTTCGTCGGCGTCGGCGCCTCCCGCGTGCGCGACCTCTTCCTCACGGCGAAGAAAGCGGCGCCCGCCATCATTTTCGTGGATGAGATAGACGCGGTCGGCCGCGTGCGCGGCACCGGGGTAGGCGGCGGCAACGATGAACGCGAGCAGACGCTCAATCAGATCCTGGTCGAGATGGACGGTTTCGAGCCCAACGAGAAGGTCATCGTGATGGCGGCGACCAACCGGCCCGACGTGCTCGATCCGGCGCTCTTGCGGCCCGGCCGCTTCGACCGCCGCGTCGTCATCGACCTGCCCGACCGCCTCGACCGCCTCGAGATCCTCGAGATCCACGCGCGCAAAAAACCGCTCGCGGAGGATGTGAATCTCGCCGTCGTCGCGGAGCGCACGCCGGGCTTCTCGGGCGCCGACCTTTATTCCTTGATGAACGAAGCTGCGATCCTCGCCGCCCGCGAGAACCGCAAGAAAGTCGCCCAATATGATCTCGTGCGCTCGATCGAGAAGGTGATGCTCGGACCCGAACGCCGCAGCCACGTCCTCAATCTCAAGGAGAAGGAGGTGACGGCGTACCACGAGGCCGGCCACGCGCTCGTCGCGTCGCTCCTGCCGTATGCCGACCCGGTCCACAAGATCTCCATCATCTCCCGCGGCCGCGCGGCGGGCTATACGCTGAAGCTTCCGTTCGACGACAAGCGGATGCAGAGCAAGCGCGAGTTCCTCGACGACATCGCGGTGTCCTTGGGCGGCTATGTGGCCGAGCAGACGGTCTTCGGCGACGTGACGACCGGCCCTTCGAACGACCTTTCCGTCCTCTCGGCTCTCGCGCGCGATATGGTGACCCGCTACGGGATGTCGGAGAAGATGGGCCCCATCGCTCTCGAGGGGGAGGGCGGTCGGGCGCTTTTCGGCCACGGCGTCGACTCGAAGGAATATTCCGAGAAAGTGTCGGCGGATATCGATGCCGAGGTGAAGCGCATCGTCGCCGAGGCGCACGCGAAGGCCCTTGGCATCATCGGCGAGCATCGCAAACTTCTCGACGCCATCGCCCGCGCCCTCGTTGAGAAGGAGACGCTCGAGCGCGACGAGTTCGAGAAGCTTCTCATCGCGCACGGCGTCGTACCGAAGAAAAAAGAGGACCTCGAGCACCAGCCGCTCGACTGACGCGCGCTGCGGGCGCCGCGGGTGAGGAATTCGCGGCGCTTTTATGAACACCCTTGTATCCACAAGGGGTGTTGTTTTGAAAAAAAGTACTATATACTCGAAACGTCTCTGAAATTTCTTGCGGAGGCGGCAGATTACTCGGTACGATTTTCGCACACAAGTTATTTTACGAAATGAACCAGCTCACGAAGAAGCACACCGTCTTCGGTGGCCGCTTGCTCATCGTCGGTTTCGGGAGCATCGGCCAAGGCGTGCTCCCGCTCATTCTTCGCCACATCGATATCCCGGTCGAAAAAATAACGATCATCAGCGCCGATGACGATGGCCGCCGCGCCAAGGCCGAGAAATACGGCGTCGCCTTCATCCACGAGACGCTGACCCCGGAGAATTACCGGAAGATCCTCGAGCCGCTCCTCGGCGACGGCGATTTTCTCCTCAATCTTTCGGTCGACGTTTCGACGAAGGCGCTCGTCGAATTCTGCCGCGAGCGGGGTTCCCTCTACCTCGACACGTGCATCGAGCCGTGGCCGGGCGGCTACGACGACCCTGAGCTCACGCCCTCGCAGCGCTCGAATTATATTTTGCGGGAGGAGGTCCTGCCCTTGCGCGACGCCACGGGCACGAAACCGACGGCGCTCGTAGCGCATGGCGCCAATCCGGGCCTCGTTTCGCTTTTCCTCAAGGAGGCGCTTCTCAATATCGCGCGCGACACGGGAGCCGCGGCGGAGAAGCCGACGAATCGCGACGGATGGTCGCACCTCGCCAAAGATCTTGGCGTCAAGGTCATTCAGATATCCGAGCGCGATACGCAGGCCTCCGCCACGCCGAAGCGTCCCGACGAGTTCGTGAACACCTGGTCCATCTTCGGTTTTTACGGCGAAGGTATCCAGCCCTGCGAAATGGGGTGGGGAAGCCACGAGGAGGTGATGCCCTTCGAAGGCGCCCGCCACGATTTCGGCTGCCAATCGTCGATCTACCTCGATCAGCCGAGCTGCGACACGCAAGCGCGCGGATGGACCCCGCTTACCGGCCCCTACTTGGGGTACGTCATCACGCACAACGAAGCCATTTCCATTGCCGACTACTACACCGTGAAGAACAACGGGCGCCGCGGAAGCCCCAAGAAGCCGGCGTACCGCCCGACCGTGTACTACTGCTACCATCCGTGCGATGCGGCGGTCATCTCGATGCGCGAGATCGCCGCGGGAGACGGCAAGCTTCACGAGAAGCACCGACTTCTTATGGAGGAGATCCTTCCGGGTGGCGTCGACGAGCTCGGCATTCTCGTTATGGGACACAAGAAAGGCGCGTACTGGTACGGTTCGCAACTCTCGATCGACGAGGCCCGGAAGCTTGCGCCGCACAACAATGCGACGAGCCTCCAGGTGACCTCGACCGTGCTCGCGGGAATGATCTGGGCGATGGAAAACCCGAAGCAGGGCGTCGTCGAATCCGACGAAATAGACCACGAGCGCTGTCTTGAAATAGCGCGGCCGTACCTCGGGAAGGTCGTCGGCGTCTACACCGACTGGACCCCGCTGCTCGGCCGCCGGCCGGAGGACAATCCACTTTTCCCCGAGGACCTCAATCTCGCCGACCCGTGGCAGTTCAAGAACTTCCGCTTCAGTTAGAATTCTAAGGTCCGACCTTCGGACTTCGGAAAAAAATTCCCGCAGAAAGCCGGGGGCTTTCTGCGGGTTTTTCGATTTGCGGTCAGAGGTACTTCACGCGGCACTTCATCTCTTCGCCCGCGTGCATCGGGATGACCGTGAACGGGCCGTCGCCGTACGTCTCGGGAACCCTCCACGGGTCTTCGACGATGGCGATCGCGTC
>JAKALC010000056.1 GCA_021813335.1 bacterium
GCGGATTTGGGCGCGGGGGGAAGTGCACCGAACGGGGGGCGGTGCGTTGGGTGCTGGATCGATGGCAACAGACCGGCAACGACGAACTGCTGCCGCTGGTCTATGACGAACTCCGGAAATTGGCGGCAGCGCGGATGTTTCAGGAGTCGGCTGGGCACACGCTACAGCCCACGGCGCTCGTGCATGAGGCGTGGCTTCGACTGGGGGGCGGACAAAACCAATCCTGGCAGAACCGCGCGCACTTTCTCGGGGCCGCCGCCGAAGATCCAGCAGGTTCGCGCGATCATGTAATCGTCGAGTATCCCGCGGACCGCAAGTTCGCCCAGATACTTCGAGTGGCCGTAGACGCTTTGCGGGTTCGGCATATCGTCCTCCCGGTACGGCGCTTCTTTCTTCCCGTCGAATACCGCCGAGGTCGATACGTAAACGAGCTTCGCACCGATGTCGCGCGCCGCGAGCGCCATATGGTAGGTTCCGATGGCGTTCGTGTGGTAAGTTTGAGCTTGGTCCTTTTCGCATCCGACAAGATCCGTCGCTGCGGCGAGATGAAAGATGACGCGCGGCCTGTGGGCGGCGCAGGCGGCCCGGACGCTTGCCAAATCGCCGACATCAAGCGAATGATGGTCCAAACGAACGCCGAAATCGATGTAGCTTCCCAGCATACCGCCGGCGCCTGTGATAAGGATTTTTTCGAGGTCGAGCTTCATAGGTTACGGGAGCGGCGGCCACTCGGCGTCTTTCTTTGAGAGGACCGGTGTGCCCTCGAGAGGCCAGGCAACGGCGAGGCGCGGATCATCGAAGCGGGCGCCCGCGGCAGACTCGGGATGATAGGCGGCGCCGAGCTTATACTCCGTCACCGCCTCATCACTCAGGACGCAGAATCCGTGCGCATATTTGCCGGGGATAAAGAGCATATCCCCTTCCGCCGCGTCGAGAATGTGTGAATCATACGTCCCATAGGTCGGCGACGACGGGTCGCAGTCGGCGACGACGTCGAAGATCTTTCCCGAAATACATCGCACAAGCTTGTCCTGAGCATATGGCGCCTTCTGGAAGTGCAGCCCGCGGATGACGTTTCTCTTCGAGACGGACGCGTAATCTTCGACGAATCTCGTCATAATGCCGAGCGAGGAGAATTCATCCGCAGAGTACGTCGTGAGGGAGACGCCACGCCCGTCGCGAGCCGCTTCCGGCTTGATGAGGAGAACTCCTGGGAGGGTCAGCGGTTCGATGGTAAACATACGCGAATCATTCGTCTCTTATGAGGACAGCGGCGATGCGAGCTCATTCATATGATAAGGATAGGGAGCCCGTGTTGCATCATGATGGGGGGACACATACACATAGTACAGGATTCCTGCTGTCTCCATTTCCGCATACTCCTCTTTCCCTTCCGCGGGCGTCGGGAGCGGGAAAAGAAGTATTTCCGTGCCTTCAGGAAGAGGTCGGTACCGGTTAAGCATCCGCACAATGCGGGCGAGATGCGGCGCATGCGAGACGAGAGCCAATTTTTTTCCTCCCGCCAGAACGCCATCCGGAAGAACAAAGTCTTTTATCTGATCGACAGTGTTGTTGATACCTTCCCCCAAGACAAACACCCTCTCGGCCGGAACGACAGTCCCCTCGCGCGCCAACACATCACGCACTGTTTTGTTTTCAATAGGCGCACCGTTGTATATGATCGCGGGTCCCGCTTCCCGCATCGCGTTCTTCGTCCGTTCTTTTATTTTTTCTACAGCGCCAAGCGGCCCCTTCAACGAGACGTTGAGTGCTGCTTCGGTGATGTGGCGTGCGAGGCGTGCAGTATAGTTGAGGCGATTGCGGTCCATATTCCTCGCCCACGGCAAGTGTTTGTATCTGTCCTCTTTGACGGGCTCGTCGTATGTTCCCGGCCCGGCGAAGGTCCAAATAGCCCCAACGCTTCGTGCGACATCAGGCGAGACGGCGAGACGCGGCACACGGTCGCGTTCCCCCGCTGTCTCGAGCACATCTATCTCCGAAAGGATCTCCCGTATGAACGGCTTGAGCTCGTGGGAGGGCATCCGCCTGAGGACTTCATGCTGCCCGATCGCGCGAGCATATGCGCTGTTGACCCTCTGTTCAAGCGGAGAGGTTTCGTGCGTAGAGGCCACGATTGGGGGTCGTTCCATACAGAGATCAGTCGCGAAGTTTCCTTTTCTTGCGTAAGAACTCTGCAGCCTTGAAGAGCGATTCGAAGGTGCCGGCATCGAGCCACTCGCCCTTCACGAAGCCGAATGAGAGTTTCCCCTCCTCGTTATAGCGGTTGACGGCGTCGGTCATCTCGAGCTCCCCGCGCGCCGACGGCTTCAGGGTCTTGATGACGGAGAAGATGCCGCTGTCGAACAGATAAAAACCGGTTTGCGCATACGGCGACTTCGGCTTCTTCGGTTTTTCCTCGACGCGCAGGATTTTCTTTCCGTCCTTCGAGAAGACCGGGACGCCGAAGCGCGACGGGTTCTCCGCCTTCTTGAAGAATATCTCGGCGCCGCTTGCGAAGCCGGCCGCGGCTTTCTTGAAATCGTTCTCGAAGATATTGTCGCCCAAAATGACGGCGATCGACCCGCCGTCGGCGAAGTCTTCCGCATACGAAAGGGCGTCGGCGATGCCGCCGTTGTTCGTGTCCTGGAGCGCGTAGGAGAGCTTGACGCCGTGCTCCTTGCCCGAGCCGAGGAAGCTCATAAAGTGGTCCGCGTGCTCGCGGCCGCAGACGACCATAATGTCCCGGATGCCGGAATTTTTCAGCGTCTCGAGCGGGTACAGGATCATCGGCTTGTCGTAGACCGGCAAGAGGTGCTTGTTCGTTATCTGGGTCAAGGGACGCAGCCGGGTGCCGAGCCCTCCCGCTAAAATGACGCCCTTCATACGATGTGGGTGTTGATGGCCCCCGCGCGCTTTTGCATCCGCTTCATCCAGCCCTCGTGCCCTTGGAACCACGCGATGGTCGGAGCGAACGAGCGTTTGAACGTGTGCCGCGGCTTCCAGCCGAGCTCGCGCCGCGCCTTGGAGGAGTCGATAGCGTATCGGCGGTCGTGCCCCGGCCGGTCTTTGGCGAACGAGATGGCCTCGTCTCCCCGCGCGAAGCTCTTCACCAGGCGCTTGGCAAGATCGAGATTCGATACTTCGTCGTTCGCCCCGATATTGTATATCTCTCCCGGCTTTCCCGACAGGAGCGCCAGGACGAGCGCGTCATTGTGGTCGTCGACGTGTATCCAGTCGCGCACGTTGAGACCGTCGCCGTAGAGGGTTACCCCCTTTCCCTGCCCGAGCCGCATAACCGAGTACGGGATGAGCTTTTCCGGATGCTGGTAGGGACCGTAGTTGTTGGAGCAGCGCGTGATGACGACGGGCAGGCGGTACGTCGCGAAGAACGAGCGGGCGATAAGGTCGCCCGCCGCCTTGGAGGCCGCGTACGGCGAGGTCGGAGCGAGCGGCGAGTTCTCGGTGAACTTCTTTTTCGAGTCGAGCGGAAGCGCGCCGTACACCTCGTCGGTGCTTACCTGCACGAACTTTTTGAGCCCGGAGAGTTTCCGCGCTTCGCCGAGGAGAATGGAGGTACCGAGCGCGTTGGTGCGGACGAACGCCTCGGCCCCTTCGTGGATGCTGCGGTCGACGTGGGTCTCCGCCGCGAAATTGATGACGTAGGACGGCCGATGCTTCTTGAAGACCCGCGACACCACGGCGCGATCGGCGATGTCGCCCTTGATGAAAGTGAGCCGCTTGGGAGAGAGGCCGGCGAGGTTTTCCCTGCTGCCGGCGTAAGTCAGAGCGTCGAGGCAAACGACGCGGGCATTGGGATGTTCCGCGAGGACCTTCCGTATGAAATTGGAGCCGATAAAGCCGGCCCCGCCGAACACGACGATAGTAGCGTCTCCGAAGCCCTGCATCCCTCTACGCTACCCCAAGACAGGAGGCGAATCAACGCGCAGAGGCGACGCTCTTGATGACGCTTTCGTACATCGGAACGAGCACGTCGTACGAGTAGGCCTCGCGCACCCGCGCTTGCCCCGCGCGGCCGAGGCGGGCAGAGAGCGCCGTATCGGAGAGAAGCCGCGACAGTTTCTCCACCCATTCGTCCTCGGTGCGGGCCAAAAAGCCGTTTACGCCGTCCTCAATGACGTACGGCAGCTCGCCGAACTCGCTCGAGACGACGGCGACGCCGCACGCCATATACTCGAGCACCTTGAAGGACGTCTTGTTCTTATTCCACTCTCCTTCGCTCCGGTGCGGGACGACGCCGATGTCGAACTTCTGCAGCTCCCGCGGCACGCTCTCGGGATCCGTCCAATCCAATGAGTCGATGAAGCGCACGGTGAGGCCGGGTATCGCCGCGAAAAGGTCGTACACGCTCTGGTTCTTGAGCGCGCCGATGAGGACGAAAGCGAAGGGCGCGGGAGCTTTCGGAACGAGCTTCTTGAAAACGCCGGCGAGGACTTCGAGATTGCGGAGATGCTCCGGCCCGGTGCCGACCCACCCTATCGTCTGCACGGCCGGGGTGTCCGCATATCGTTTCGAGAACTTCTCGTATGACGGAAGTTCGAGCCCGATATGGATGATATGGACGTTCTTGTTGTAGCGCCGAGCCCACTCAGCCTGCGTATGCGTGCAGGTGATGACGGCGTCCGCCATTTTCGCGAAGAGAGCGGTTTTGAGGAAACTGTGCGTCCAGATAGGATCGTCGATGTCGAAGATCATCCTGCGCCGGAAGAGCGCGAGGTAGACGGCCATAATGGCGAAGAAATACTTGTTGCCGATGGCGCGCTGGA
>JAKALC010000057.1 GCA_021813335.1 bacterium
GGCCTCGTTGAACGGCGGCGCCGCGAGGCCGTACCGGATCTCGGCGGGCGTGAGCACGTACACTTCGTGCGCGGACGCGAGCGCCGGCGCGAGGAATGCCGCGCAGAGCGCGAGCGCGCGCGCAAAGAGGCGGGAGCGCATACGCCCACTATAGCGTCCCGGACGCCGCGCCGCGCCGCCCGTCCTGTGCACTACGTCCTCGCCATATCCCGCGCGACGTCCTCGAGCGTGCCGCCGACTTTTTTCCCGGGGTTGAAAATGTTCAGCGGGTCGAAGATCTTTTTCGTTTGCTCGAAGAGCGCCATCATCTGCGGCCCGAAGAGCATCGGCAGGAACGGCGTGCGGATGATGCCGTCGTTGTGTTCGCCGGTCGTCGTGCCGCCCTCCGCGATGACGAGGGCGTACACCTTCCTCGCGAGCTCGAGGATAACCCTCCGGTTCTCCTCCTTCGCGAGGTCCATAAGCGGGATGATGTGGAAGTTGCCGTTGCCGATGTGGCCGGCGATGGTGTAGATGAAATGGTCTTTGTATTCGTCCATCAGCGCGCTCAGCTTCGGCAGGAAGCGCGGGTAGGAAGAGGGCGGCACGACGAAGTCGTCGATGAAGGGCGCGGTATGCAGGCCATGGAGGTTCTTGCGCAGGAGCGAGAAGCTCTCCCGCCGGACGATCCAGTATTTTTCCGATTCCTTCTCGTCTTTCTCGATCTTGAGCGGGATGCGGAAACTCTCGAGCGCCTTCTTCGCCGCGGCCGCCTTGCGGTCCGCTTCCTCGAGCGTGTCCTCGGCGAACTCGGCCATCAGGATCATCTTCGGGACGCCGCCGGTGGCCACCATCGCCGCTTCGGGGATGAAGTCGATGCCGAGCCGTGCCGCTTTCGCGAAGCCCATCTGCGCGAGCATCTCGGGGAGGAACTTCACCGCGAGCGTAAAGGTATGGTCGTCATAGGACTCGAACGATTCGGGGCGCAGGGGGAGCACGCGCGCGACGATGTCCGGCAGGGGCGCGAGGTCGTAGAGAAAGGCGACGAGCATCGCGCGGTGCGGCTTCGGGCGGACGAGCGCGATTTTCGCTTTCGTCCAGAGCGCGAGCGTGCCCTGCGAGCCCGTGATGAGCTTCGCGAGGTTCGTGCGGCCCGTCGCGTGGTCGCGCACGCTCCAGAGCGCGTAGCCGGCGGAATTTTTCGAGACCCTCGGGCGGTGCGCTTCGATGATCTCGGCGTTTTCGGTGAGGAGGGAATCCATCCGGCGGTAAATCTCGCCCTCGAGCGTTGCGAGCTCTTTCTTGCGCGCGAGTTCGGGCGGCGTGAGCGCCTTGAAGGTCGCGGCGGATCCGTCGGAGAGCACGACGTCGAGCTCCTCGACGTACTTTTCCGTCTTGCCGTACTCGAGCGTGCGTTCGCCGCCCGCGTCGTTCGCGACGATGCCGCCGAGAGCGGCTATGTCGCGACTCGCGGGGTAGGAGGGGAGCATCAAACCTTTTTTCAGCGTCTCTTTTTCAAAATCCCGGTAAAACACCCCCGGTTCCGTCACCGCGTATCCGTCACTTGGCGGCGAGACACCAAAGTCAGCACTTGGGTGTCTCGCCGCCAAGTTGGAAGCGACTTCGAAAACTTTGTTCATGTGTTCCGTGAAGGAGACGACGACGCCCGTCGTGAGCGGCCCGCCGCCCATATCCGAGCCCGCCGCGCGCGCGGCAAGGCAGGCGGCGCCGCCCGCTAAACGGGCGGCGCGCACTTCCCTGACTATCGCCTGCACGTCCGCCGCGTCCTTCGGACGCGCGACGAGTCCCGGCATCACCTCGAAGAGGGACGTGTCGCGGCTCGCCGCCGCGAGCGCCGCGGCCTCGTCGGTCACCTCGCCCCGTATCGCGCTCGCGATCCTCGCCTTAAGCCCTGCCGCCGTCATTTTCCGAGTATACTCCTTCCGTGCGCCCGATTTTTCCTATCGGATGGATTTTTCCGGATAAAAAACGCCCGCGCGGAGCGCGGGCGTTTCAAACGTGCGGACGGCGCTACTTAAAGTGCCGCGTGAAGAAGGCGAACAGGACGCCGTCGTGCTGGCCGCTCCACGGGACGAGCATGTCCACGTTCAGGGCCCAGCGCTTCTTCCGTATCGAGACGCCGGGTATGACGGTGGTCCCGTACATCGTCGGATGGTTCGGAGCCCCGTACCGGATGCGCGCGAGCTCGGCGCCGACGGAGAAATGGTAGTCCCAGAAGCCGAAGACCTCGTGCTCGCAGCCGATGCCGGCGGAAAGCGCGAGGCCGCGCAAGCTGTCCCGCATGCCGTCGAGCGCTCCGAAACAGCCGCGCGGAACCCGGAGACCGAGCACGCTATCGCCGAAGTAGTACTGCACGCCGAGCCCCAGATTGGCTTCGTTGTAGTGCCGCGAGCGATTCTGGTGCAAGCTCGCCCCAAAGATGTTGACCGCCCAGTGGCGATCGCCGATGACATCGGCGGTCGCAGTCGCCGTGAAAGCGAAGAGGGCCGCCGCAAAACACGAGAAGAGAAGAGCAGTTCTCATTTTACCCCTCCTAGGGCGAGAAAAACTCGCCCCGTTTTACTCCCGCCGCCCCCTCCTGTCAACGGAGGAAACGGAGGCGGTGCCGGTAAAAAAGAGGTGCCCGCGCGCAGGCGCGGGCACGGGGAAAGGAACAGCCGGTCAAAACGCGAGCGGTTCGCACGGGAGTTTCTTCAAGCCTGCCGGGCCGTCCATCAATGGAGGGTTGCAGGGAACGGCGGCCAATTTCCCGTCCGGACCCGATGCCGCATAACAGCGGATGACGACCAGCTTCTTCTGGCCTGCAGCGGGAATTTCCGCCGCCGGCCGGTCGAATGCCTTGACAGCATCGTCCTCCCGCGCCCCGATGGCGAAATATATGCTTGCCGCAAACGCGACAGTGAGCAAAAACACTACCCTGGACATCGTTTCCCCCTCTACGTTATGTGCCCGGATTGATTATTCACCAAACCGGCGTTTTGTCGATGGCATGGCGCGAACCGGCCGAAGTTTCCCACGCCTGTACCGTAGCGACATAATTTAACTAACTTATGAATAAACTAAAAGGGAACTATATACAAAGCAACCCTATTGCGGGAAGTGAGCAGTGAACTCTTTGATTTTCGGAGCTTCCCCGCTCATCATTTTCATTATGCCCCATAGGCCTCGCGAGGGGGCGCCAGAAAGAAAAGCCCCGCCGTTGCGGCGGGGCGGGGCACTCTTCGAGCGTCAGATGAAAGGGCCTTTCTTCCTCTGTGGCGCCGGCGGACGCACTTCGCGCTGCACCTTGCGGCAGGCGGCGCGGAGGCCGGCGATCTCTTTTCCGCTCGTCCCGATGCTCTCGAGCGAAAAATCGCCAGTCGAGGTGAGGCCATAGAGCTGGATGAGCTCGAGCCCGCACTGCCGCCCGTTCAAGTTCTTGCGGAGCTGCAAGAGATACTCCTGCGCTTGCGCCCGGTGGCAGGCCGCCGTGAGGCGCCGCACCTCCCCGTTCGTCGTGCCGACGTCCTTGAGCGAGAGTCCCCCGTCGGCGACGAGTTCGCGGAAAATGGACAGATCCGCTCCGCACGTTATGTCCGGATGCTTGAGATTCGCGAGGAAGCGCTTCGCCCGAGCCCCGTCGCACGCCGAGCGGAAATGGCGGACGTCTCCTGCGGTGATGCCGAGCTCCATGAGCGCGACACCGTCTTCGGCGATCGCGGTATAGAGGAGGAGCATATCGATGCTGCAATGGGAGTCGGGGCGGTGAAGTTCCCTGACGGCGATGCGCGCGGCGCGCAGGTCCTCTTTCGCATTGCCGGCGGAGGCGCCGATGCTCCAGGGTAGGGAAAACAGAAGTGCAGCGAGAATCGCGCGTGCGTTCATAACTCCTCCCGGAGGGGTTGGGTGAGAACGGACTTCCGGGGCCAAGGATAGGGCAGGGAACGCGCCTTTGTCAAAACCCGCCGCGCGTCACGTGAGTATACTTAGATGTATGATCAAGAAGATCGGCGGCAAGTACACAGTCGTTGGGGAGCACAGGACGAAAAAGGGGGCATTGCGGCGCTTCGGGGCGTACGCGACGCTTGCCGGGGCGAAGGAGCGCCTGCGGCAGGTCGAGTTCTTCAAGTACCGGACTCGCGGGAAATGAAAGCCCCGCGCGTTGCGCGGGGTTCGGAAAGGGCTGTCAGGACGCCGGCGCCCACAGGACGAAAGGGAACTCCTTGCTCTGTTTGTATGCACGCCACTGCCGGGCTCCCTGTTCGGTGAGCGTATACTCGACCGCGGGAACGTCGTAAGGGCGGCTGTGCTGGGGGATTTTCGCGATGCTTCTCGCGAATCCCTGCCCCTCCAGCTCTTCGAGCTGGGCGCGTATTTTGGAGAATTCGATTTCTCTCCCTCCCATCCGCTCGATTTCCCTCACCACCTGGATGACGGTCTTCCCCTGCACCGGATCCAGCGTGCAGAGCAGGCGGCGCGGGCTTTTCTCGAGCACCTGGCGGCGGGAGTTTGCCGCCACGATGAGAACGATGAAAGCGCCGAACACCCCGATCGCGACGACAAACAGGAACTGAAAAGCATCCATCCCATCCTCCTTTACAGGTTAATGCGGGTTTAGTGAGGGTGTATGCCCCGGGAACATGCAAGCACAAAAACGCGCCGAGTCAACACCCACGTAGTGAATTCTCACCCTAAACGCAACAAAGTTTGCAGGCTAATTGCACCACCCCGAGAGGGGTACATGC
>JAKALC010000058.1 GCA_021813335.1 bacterium
AACAAGATAGAATCGTGGCGCATATTCAAGATAATGTCGGAATTCGTGGAGGGATTCGACATCATCCGCCGCTACGGGCTCGCAGCGACGTTTTTCGGCAGCGCCCGTGCTTCTTTTGAAGACGAGATTTACAAGGATGCGACCGACCTCGCCGCCCGGCTCGCGAAAAAGGGCTTCGCCATCGTCACGGGCGGAAGCTCCGGCGTGATGCAGGCCGCCAATCGCGGCGCGTTCGAAGTCGGCGGCTCGTCGGTGGGACTCAACATCACCCTCCCGGACACCCAGCCCTACAACCCGTACCTGACCGACCGGTTCGGGTTCGACCATTTCTTCGTCCGGAAGGTGATGCTTACCTACGCTTCCGAGGTGTACGTCTATTTTCCGGGCGGGTTCGGCACCCTCGACGAATTTTTCGAGATCGTGACGCTCGTGCAGACCAAGAAGATCCGCTCCGTCCCCATCGTCCTGTTCGGGAAGGCGTATTGGGAACCGCTTTTCGCGTTCATCGAAACGACGCTCTACGAGAAGCACAAGGCCATCGACAAGGAGGATATGGCGCTCTATGCTCTCGTCGACTCGGTCGACGAGGCCTACGCCTACATCATCGAGCACGTCTCGTGCTGACGTATGGCGGGACTCGACTACAGCCAAAAACGCCTGCTCGGAAACGTGCTGCGGAGCCGCCGGACGGATGTCCGGACGCGCCGCTTGCAGTTCTACGCCGTCCTCACCGGATTCCTTTCGCTCCTCGTCTCGCTCGCATCCCTCGCCGCATGGATCTTGAAGTAGGGAAGGCGCTGTGGGTAAACCCCGCCGCGCCATGCGGCCCGTGGTATCGTTCTCGCATGGCGGGCAAGAAACGGCAATTCGTCCAAAACCTCGAGATCTACGCGTTCTGGACCGGATTTATGAGCACGATCATCAGCTTGCTCCAAGTCGTCATCATCGCGCTGAAGAAGTAGCCGGGGCAGCGGGGGATGGCTCCCTTTCCCTGCATAGGAATATTTCGCACAATATATCTTTTGCGAAAAAGTCCGGCCGCAGTCCCGCTCACGCCGCCGTCGAGCTCGCCGTTCCAAGCTGCTGGATATAGCCCGGGACGTGGTTCAGAAGCCAGTGCACGCCCGTGATGACGAGATACGCGAGGTAGGCGAGGTTCTGCTGTCCGGCGGGAGAGTTCACGATGCTCTGGATGGAGATGCCGAAATAGGACAGCGCGAGGAAGAGGACGAAGAGCCAGAAGAGGAGCTTCAGCATAGGTGTTAGCGTAGCATACGCCGCCGCGGCTCCCCGGTAAAATCTCGGCTCGCCGAGCGGGCGGCGCAGCGCACCGCTTTTAGGCAAGTATCACAAATACGAAAGCGGGTTCAGGTATGCGGAGAGCGTCGCGACCGGCATCTTCGCGTCGGCGCAGCCGAGGGTAGCGCCGCGGAACTGGCGCAGGGTCATGATCTCGGTACCCTCCGTCGCATAGACGCCGAAATGGAGGTGCGGCCCGGTCGCATAGCCGGTCATTCCCGAAAGCCCGATGACCTGTCCGGTGGCGACGCGCTGCCCTTTCGCCACGTCGATTTCGGAAAGGTGCGCGTACATCGTGTTCAAGCCGTTGCCGTGGACGATCATCACCCATTTCCCGAAGGAATAGCACTGGCGGCCATTCCCGTCATGCACGAGGTCGGTGTCGCCGGTGTCGAGGACGACGCCCGCGAGCGCCGCCTCGACCGGCGTGCCGATGGGCGCCGCGATGTCGATGCCGTCATGGCCGTGGCCGCTGTAGATCTGCGGATTCGCGGTCGCGAACGGCGTATTGCCGAAGTACTGCGTGATGCAGAACAGATTGCCGAAAACGCTCCGGCGCTGCGTGCAGTTGAACATGAACGCCGGCGAAAAGGGCCAGGAAAGGACGCCCGTCCCGACTTTCGGGAGGAGATTCGGGTGGACGATGAGATCCAGCTGGCTCTGGAGGTTGACGAGCTCCGCCTCGAACGATTTCTCCGACGCCTGCTTTTCGGCGATGAGCTGCTGGTAGTTCGCCTCCTTGTTCTTCGTCTGCGCGAGGAGCTGCTGCTGGGCCGCCTTGCTCGCGTCGACGGAACGCTTCTGGAGCGTGAGGTCCTTCCGGAGCGAGACGAGTTGCGCTTTCGCCGCGGTCACCTGGTCGCGGTTCGCGGCGAGCGTCGCGCGTGCCGTGCGCAGGTCGGCGATATTGCCGCCGAGCGCACGATTGAACTGTACCGCCGCGTCGGCCGCCTGCCACGCTTCGCTCAGGGAGTCCGCCGAGACGAGCTGGCCGACAAGCGGCATTTGCTCCCCCTCGGCGATGCTGCGGAGCGCTTTCGCGATGGCCGACTGATCCGCGGCGATGGACGCCTCCTTATCTCCGATGGAAAGCGAGAGCCGCTGGATCTGGAGATTGGCCGCGCCGATCTTGTTCTGGGTCACCTGTATCTCCACCGCAAGCTGTTTTTGCGAGAGCGCGAGGGAATTGATGGTCGACTGGAGCGTGTTTTTCGCGGTTTGGATGGCGTCGAGCTGTTTCTGGTACGCGGCGATTTCCGCCTGGAGCGAGGCGATCTGGGAGTTGCGGGAATCGATCTGCGCCTGGATGGCGCCCGCCGACTGCGCGCGGACGGCCGGAGAGAAGGAAAGGAGAGCCCCGATGACAACAAAAAGAAAAACGCTCCCTGCCTGCGCGCGATTCATCCTCCCAGTATACCAATTGCTTTCTTGAGGCGCCGCGCGGCTTCCGCGGGGCCGATGAGAGAAACGAGGGTGAACGGGTCGGGCGAACGTTCCTGTCCGGAAAGGGCGTAGCGCAGGGGCCACAGGACGGCCCCCCGGCCCCCCTTCCCTTCCGCTTCCGCGGCCTCCGCGAGCGGCATCAGCGCCGCTCGCGCCGCATCGGCGGAACTCCCGTCCGGCAGGCGCTCCACGGACGCGAGGAACTGCGCGAGCGCCGCATCCGCGCGCGGGAGGCCGGGCGCTTCCTTCGCGCGGAGCGCCGCCGCGTCGGGGGCCGGCGCTTCGAACAGGCAGAGGAGCTCGCCGCCCGCGAGCGCGTGCGCTTCGGCAAAGGTACGGGCGCGTTCCTGGAGGAGCGGGACCGCTTTCGCGAGCGGCTCCGGGGCGAAGCCGAGCGCGCCGAGCCCGCCCCGCTCGATGAATTCGTCGGGCGGCAGCGTGCGCATCCAGCGCTGGTTCACGGAGAGGAGCTTCGTGCGGTCCCAGACGGCGCCGCTTTTCTGGACGCCGCCGAGCGTGAACGCTTCGACGAGTTCCGCAAGCGAAAAATCCTCCCGCGCGTCGCCCGGGTTCCAGCCGAGGAGCGCGAGGTAATTCACGAGCGCCTCCGGCATAAACCCTTCCGCGCGAAGGTCTGCGATTTGAGGAACGCCGGAGGGACTCCGCTTCGAGAGCTTCGCCCGCTTCTTGTCGAGAATGAGCGGCAGATGCGCGTATGCCGGCCGCGGGGCGCCGAGCGCCTCCTGGATGAGAATCTGCCGCGGCGTATTCGAAATGTGGTCTTCACCGCGGATGACGTGCGTCACGCCCGCATCCATATCGTCGGCGACGACGGCGAAATGATAGACGGGATCGTCGAGCGAGCGCGCGATGACGAAGTCGCCGAGTTCGGCGGTGTCGAACGTGATGCCGCCGCGGACGAGGTCGATGAAGGTGATGCGCGCGCCGGGGTTGCGGAGCCGCACGAGTTCGACGGTCTTCTCCGGATCTTCACGGCTCGGCTCCTCCGAAATATATGCTCTTCCTTTCCGGACGAGTCCCTCGATGAGTTCGCGGTAGCGCGCCGCGCGCTCGCTCTGGCGCGAGAAGGCGTCCCAGGAAAGCCCGAGCCAGGCAAGCCCTTCGAGGATCTCGTCCTCGAATTCTTTTTTGCTCCGCGCGCGATCGGTATCTTCACTTCGGAAGACGACCGTGCCGTTCTCGTGCCGCGCGAAAAGGTAGTTGAAAAGGGCGGTGCGCGCGGTGCCGATGTGGAGGCGGCCCGTCGGCGACGGCGGGATGCGCGTGACGACCCGCGTCATACGTCGTGCGCGAGAGCGATGGAGAGCACTTCTCTCGCGAGGACGCGCGCCGCGTCCGGATCGGTGAAGCCCGCGGCCGCCGCGCCCATCTGCTTCGCGAACGCGGCGTTATCGAGGATGCGGCGCGCTTCGGCAACGAGAAGATGCGGCGCGAGGTTCTCCTCTTCGACGACGATCGCGGCGCCCGTGCGGGCATACGCGTACGCGTTCGTTCGCTGGTCGTGACTGACGGATTCGGGAATCGGAATGAGAATGGCCGGCTTCTTCCAAAGGCCGATCTCGGCGATGGTATTCGCGCCCGCGCGGGAGATGATGATCCCCGCCGCGCCCGCGGCGCGCTGGAGCGACACCTCGGAAAGGTAATTGAACGGATGGTAGCGCGGCGCGCGCGGATTGCCTGCGAGGGCGACTTTCGCGAGCGCTTCGACGCTCGCGAAATGCGCCTGACCCGTCTGATGGATGACGTTGGCGAACGATACGAGTTCGGGAAGCGCCGAAAGCACGGCGTTGTTGATGCGCTCCGAG
>JAKALC010000059.1 GCA_021813335.1 bacterium
AGGAGGCATTGAAACTCTACCGATGGGAGAAGGAACTGGCTCCCAGCACCGCCCTGCGCATATGGTTCGCGCACGACCCGGCGAAGTGGGCCGGGTTCAAGCGCAGGTACCGCGCCGAACTTAAAAAGTTGCGCGCCTCCGTCGCTGAACTGCGGACACTTTCTCAGAGCCATACCGTGACGCTGGTGTACGGCGCCAAAGACGAGCGGCACAATCAAGCCGCAGCACTCAAGGAGTTCTTGCGGCGCTGAGCGCGTCCGGCGCCGGTCCTGTATAATCTCCACTATGTCCGAACTGCTTACCTACTTCTTTACCGGCGGCATCGTTACGGTAGCGATCGTTTCCCTCGAGGAGAGCGGATCACGGGTGCTTTCGGGGTTCGCGACGCTCGTGCCGATTTTCACGGTCATCGCCTACCTTTTCATCGGGCAGGCGCAGGGCGGGGTGGCGCTCAGCCAGCACGCCCAGATGGTGCTCGTGGGCACGCTGGTCGCCTGGGTGCCCTATATGCTCTGTCTCATCTTTCTTGCGCCGCATATGAGCACCTATCGGACGATGGGCATCGCGCTCGGCACCTTTTTCGTCCTCGTCACGATCTTTCTCGGCCTTACCAAGTACTTCGGATGGTTCCAATAATGTCTATGGATACGCTTATCATCTTCGGGGCGAAATATCTGTACCTTCTTTCGCTCGCGGCAGCGGCGATCTTCTTTCTCCGCGCGCCGAAAGACGCGCGAAAAGAGCTTTTCCTTTATGCGCTCGTCGTCCTGCCCGCGGCGTATGTCCTCGCGAAGATAGCCGGTTTCTTGTACTACGATCCGCGGCCCTTCGTCGAGGGCGGGTTCGCGCCGCTCATACCTCATACGGCCGATAACGGTTTCCCTTCCGATCACACGCTCCTTACCTCCGCCGTGGCGGCCGTCGTCACGCGCTTCGGCCGGAAGACCGGGGCTTTCTTGTGGGTGGTCGCCGTCCTCGTGGGCGCCTCGCGCGTCGCGGCGGACATCCATCATCCTGTCGACATCGCGGGCTCGATCGCGATCTCGCTTCTTGCCGCCGCCGCGGCCTCCTATTTTTTCAACAAAAAAGCGTCCGCATAGCGTCCGACAGCCGTTCGCGGGAATTGCGCGACGTGTCCCCAGAAAACAAGGTCGGACCTTGTTTTCTGGGGATAACTTTTGGGTTCGCTTCTTACCCGTTGCCTATTCGCCTCCAACAAGCGCTTTGATGCGCGCCTCAAGCGGCGGGTGCGTCGAAAAGAGGTTCGCGATGCCCTTCCCCGCCTCGCGGGCGCCGAACGGGTTCGAGATGAAGAGGTGCGCCGTCGCGCTGTTGGCCGCGCGCATCGGAACGCTATGAAGCTCAAGCTTGCGAAGCGCCGAGGCGAGGCCTTCGGGATAGCGCGTGAGGAGAGCGCCCGAAGCGTCGGCCAAAAACTCGCGTTTGCGCGAGACGGCAAGCTGGAGAAGCGAGGCGATGAGGGGTGCCAAGACGAGGAATAATATCGCGATGACGGCGAGAACGGGGTTGCCGCGCTCTTCCCGGTCGCGCCCGCCACCCCAGAACGACATTCTCAAAAAGAAGTTCGACACGAGCGCCACGACGCCGACGAGTACGACGGCCACGGTCGACACGAGAATGTCGCGATTGCCGACGTGCGAGAGTTCGTGTGCAATGACGCCTTCGAGCTCGCTGCGGTCCATAAGCTCGAGGAGGCCCGTTGTCGCGGCGACCGCCGCATGCTTCGGGTCGCGCCCCGTCGCGAACGCGTTCGGCGACGGGTCATTGATGATGTACACGCGCGGCTTCGGCAGCCCAGCGGTTATGGCGAGATTCTCGACGACGCGATGCAGCTCGATATATCTCTGCGGGTCGGCGGGTTCGGCGCGCGAGAGCGCGATCGCCACTTTGTCGGAGTTCCAATAGCTCCAGATATTCGTGAGGAGCGCAAAGGCGATCGCCCCGTAGAGGATCGCGGCCGAATTGAAATACCACGACGCGGCGAAGCCGACAAGGACGACGAGCCCCAGGAAGATCGCCATAAGAGCCCAGGTCTTCGCGACGTTCTCGGTCTGATGCGTGTAAAGGTTTTGCGCTGGCATAGGCGGTTTCGACGATGAGTACGGCGCGGGAGTGCCGCGCGGTTCGCGAAAATGGCTCGGGTTAGAACTTCACCGCGACCGGATTACGCGCGGCATCTTCACCCGCACCGAGCTCAAAGAACTCCATCGCGGAGAAGTTGAAGAGCCCGGCGACGACATTGCCCGGGAACGTCTGGAGCGACGTGTTGAGATCGCGGACGTTGGTATTGTAGAAGCGGCGCGCTGCCTGGATCTTGTTCTCGGTGTCCGAGAGCTCGCCCTGGAGCGAGAGGAAGTTCTGGTTGGCCTTGAGTTCCGGATACGCTTCGGCGACCGCGAAGAGCGACTTGAGGGTCGAGGAGAGCATATTCTCCGCCTTGCCCTTGTCGACGATATTCGATGCGCCCATCGCCGCCGCGCGCGCCTTCGTCACGTTCTCGAACGCCGACTTTTCGTGAGCGGCGTAGCCCTTCACCGTCTCGACCAGGTTCGGGATGAGGTCGTAGCGGCGCTTGAGCTGAACGTCGATGTCCGCCCATGCTTCTTTGGCGCGCTGGGTCATCCGCACCAAGTGGTTGAACGCGAAGATGATATAGAGGAGCACGAGGGCGATGAGCCCGAGCACGATATAGAGCGTTGTCATACGGCATTATCATAGCACTTCCGTGCAAAAATCAAGTGCGCCGCAGAAACACTTGGGAGCTTAACTCCCAAGTAGGGGTGGGCGGGTTAGAGGAAAACAAAAATCCCGTGCGACCCCGACTCTCCGAAGAGAGCGTGATCGCACGGGAAAACTAAAACCGAAAGAACTATTGTTATTGTCAGCCCGCGTTGTCCGGACCTAGATCGCGTCGCGAAATTCGTACTCGACGCGAACCTTGCGCAGGAGCGGCGGGTATTGCTTCCCGCCGTTGTCCATCGACACGATGTCGTCATACTCGACGATATCGCCAGGTCTGACCACCCATAGACCCTGATCATCGCGGCGCGCGTCCGCGATGAAGCCGTGCCGGATTTGTGCCGTGTTGCACATCCGGCCGCCGACCTTGACTGGCCTCGCGAGCTTCACGATGCCCATCGAGTTTTCGGCGAGGCCATAGACGTGGAACTGCACCACGCCTTGGCCTTCCTTGAGCTCGACCCGCGCTTCCGGCCGGAGCCAGAAATCCTCGGACCCCGACCATATCAGCGGATTTTTCACACTCTCGAGGAGGGTGCTAAACTCCGGTACGAGCATCACCTGGAGGCGCTGCTCGAAGCTCTCATACCCGACTGCGGGCACGATAACGTGGGCGTGAAGGAACTTCGCGACACGGTCGCTGCCGAGAACGGCCGTGACGCGTTGGTCGTCGGATTTGGGGACATACGGGCCCGGCCGCGCCCGGCGGTAGATCTTTCCTTCCCACCGGGTCTCCCCGATGAGTTGGAATGTCTCGCCGCCGTCGAGCGTAACGGCGAAGATTTGGAACAGCTTAACCTTTCCAAACTCGCTCACGCGCCAGATATCGGCGCGGTTGCTGCCCGACTCGCTCTGCATGGTATTGCACCACACGGCGAGTGACTCCTTGACGCCGAGACGTTGCATCTCGGTGCCCGACCGCACCCTGGCTTTCACCTGGCACGGCGGGAATGAGTACACGGCGAGGTCGCCGGCGACTTCTGACGAAGCGGCCGTTTTGAGGTAGCGGTCGCCGTGGGCGCGCTGCGTGATGACGCAGCGCTCGTCGCCAGCATCCTTCACGAGCTGAAGCGTGAAGGAGCGCGGCGCGCCCTTCTTCCACGCCTCGTCGGCCGACGACGTTCCTTTGAAGGTTTGCTGCAGACCGATGAGACCGGTGGCCTCATCGATCTCGGGATACTCTTCACCCGCGCCGGTTTGCACCAGCACGCGCGCCGCCACGCCGATCTCCCTTTCGAAAGATCGGTACATCCTTTCGTTGGCCATGGGCCACCTCCTGAGTTTGGAGCCAGGGGCTCCGTTGGGTTGAATGAGGGGCCATGGGCCCCGCTGACAATGACAAAGAACGTTTAATATTCTAACAATAGAAATGACTGATGTCAAGCGCCCTCACAGGCAAACGGCCCTTACTGCGCAAGGGCCGTTTGCCGATATGAAAACCCCGCCTAGCTGCCGAGCTCGAGGCCCACAACGGCGATCTTCTTCATCTCATCCCAAGGGATTTTTGATTCTTCAACACTGCGGTTATGCGGCCCGCCGTTGAGGATCGAGTTGGTCGCCGGATCGACGTACCACATAGGAATGGCGTCGAAGCGGCCTTTCGCCCCGAGCGTGTCGGCATCGCTCCCGACATCGAGCCCGCGCAGCTCTCCCTCGCGCAGGCGGATAAGCGCCGCGACTTTGGAAAGATCGACTTTGCGCTCTTGCCGCGAGAGGACGCAGTAATGATCCGTCTCTTCCGACTTCTGCACGATGACGTCGAAGCGGCCCCCAGC